>NZ_JACVBU020000002.1:0-47923 GCF_014852505.2 Pseudomonas sp. PDM21
ATGACCCCCGAAGACCGCCAGGCCGCAGCCAAGGAACTGCAGCGACAGAAGGTCGAGGACTACGAGCGCAAGCTGTTTGCAGCCCGCCGCCTCCTCAAGGTGAAGGCCTGTAAAGACTCGCTCCTGGACTTCACCCGCATGTCCATGCCGGACCCCGAGGCACCGGACGACCCGGACCGTTCGCGCTACGAGACGCACCGCGTCCACGAATTCATTGCGGGCGAGCTGGAGGCGGTCGAGCGCGGCGAGTGCCTGCGCCTGATCCTGTGCGTCCAGCCACGGGTGGGCAAGTCGGAGCTGGTGAGCCGCAAGTTCGGGCCGTGGGCCGTGGGCCGCAATCCCTACCGCCAGGTCGTGACCGCCTCCTACGCCGACGACCTGGCCCTGGACTTCGGCCGGGAGGTCCGCTGGCTGATGAAATCGGCGTTCTACCACCAGGTTTTCCCTGGGGTAGCGCTGCGCAAGGGCAACGCATCCAGCGACCGCATCCAGACTATGGCCGGCGGCGTGCAGAACTTTACCGGCGTCGGCGGTGGCCTGACAGGTAAGGGCGCCGACTTCCTGCTGATCGATGACCCGATCAAGGACGCCGAGGAAGCCAAGAGCAAGACGATCCGGGATCGCACCTGGAACTGGTTTATCCAGGTGGCCATGACCCGCGTCATGGGCATTGGCGGCGCCGTGGTCATTTGCATGACCCGCTGGCACGAAGACGACCTGGTGGGCCGGCTGACCAATCCGCGCAATCCCTACTACAACGCCGAGGAAGCGGCCAAGTGGCGCGTGGTGAATATCCCCGCCTTCGCCGAGGCCAACGATCCGCTGGGCCGGGAGCCTGGCGAAATCCTCTGGCCGGAGCGCACTCCGCGCGCCTTCCTGGAGTCCATGCGCAAGCTGGACCCGGCGGCGTTCGCGGCGCTGTTCATGGGGCGCCCGGCGCCGCCGGAGGGCAACCTGTTCAAGCGCGCCCATATCCGCCCGTACCAGGCACACGAACTGCCCAAGCACCTGCGCCTGTACGCCGCCAGCGATCACGCCATTTCAGAGGCCGCGAAGCGCGACCCCACCTGTATGGGCGTTGTCGGTGTGGACAAGGACGACGTGATCTGGCTGCTCCCGGACCTGGTATGGCGGCAGATGGCGTCTGACACCCAGGTCGAAGCCATGCTGGACCTGATGGAGCGCCATCGTCCGCTGCTGTGGACGGCGGAACGCGGCCATATCTCGCTGTCCATCGGGCCGTTCCTGCGCAAGCGCATGCGTGAAGAAAAGGTGTTCGTGACCATCGACGAGCGCGTGCCGAGCAAGGACAAGCCGACCCGCGCCCAGGCCATCGCCGGCCGCATGGCCATGGGCATGGTGCGATTCCCGGCGTTCGCGCCCTGGTACGCCGACGCGGTGGACCAGCTGCTGGCCTTCCCGAACGCCACACACGATGACTTCGTGGACTTCATCTCTCTGATCGGCCTTTCCCTGGACACGCTGCACAAGGCGGACACCAGCAAGCCGGCGGACCGGGCGCCGCCCACGGGCTCCATTCCCTGGATTCTGCAGAGCGCGGCGCGGATCAAGGCGCGCCAGGCGGTCAACGACGAATCCCGTTATCTGTCTTGAAGTCTTGAAGTTTTGCAGGAGTGAAAGCAATGCCGAGCTACGACCCGAGCACGCAAACCGACCAGCCTTTCGCCATCGAGCAGAGCGACCCGGCCGTTTACGACGACCAGGAAGGCACGCTGGCAGAGCCTGGCGCGGAGACACCCACCGAGCCCAGCGAGTCCGAGCGCAAGCTTGTTTCGTACTGGTGCGGTGAGATTCGCAAGGCGAAGCAGCACTGGCAGCCGGACTTCAAGCGCATGAAAGACGACATGAAGTTCAGCCGGGGCAAGCAGTGGCCACAGCAGCAGGTCGAAGACCCGCGTTATGTCGCCAACATCACGCTGCGCCAGGTCAACCAGAAGGTGGCCGGGCTCTACGCGAAGAACCCCACCGCCGTGGCGGTCCGTCGTAAGACGCTGGACTTCAAGATTTGGGACGGCTCCCTGGAGAGCTTGCAGCAGGTCCAGCAGGCGGCGACCCCGCAGCAGCTGCCAGACGGCTCAATCATGCAGCCGGACCCCATGGCCCTGCAGGCGGCGCAGTTGCTCCTGGCAGACGTGCAGCAGGGGATGATGCGCCGCATGCAGGCCGACAAGATCGGCAAGACCATGGAAATCGTCTACGAATACGAGGTCCGCGAGCAGGCCATTCCCTTCAAGATCAGCATGAAACAGCTGGTCCGCCGCACGATCACCACGGGCGTGGGCTACTGCAAGTTGGGTTTCCACCGGCTCATGGAAAAACTGCCCGGCGACGTGGACAAGATCACCGACGTGACCCAGCCGGCACGACGTGCTGAGCGGATCAACCTGGAAGTCCAGGCAGGCCAGCGCGAAGTGGACGACCCGCAGTCGGAGGAATTGCTGCGCATGACCGTCGCCGCCCAGGAGACGGAAAGCCTCCTGGTCAAGGAGGGCCTGGACTACGAATTCCCCAGCAGCACGTCGATCCTCCCGGACCCGCGCTGCCGCCAGCTCAAGGGTTTCCTGGGCTGCCGGTGGGTGGCCCAGGAATACATGCTGTCGCCGGACGACGTGAAAGAGATTTATGGGATCGACGTGCGCGGTGAGCATGAGGCCTACACCACGGACGGCTATCGCTCCAGCACCCAGGCCCTGGTCTACGGTGAGGACGACAAGCGCGCCCAGGGCCGGCTCTGCGCGGTTTACGAGCTGTACGACAAGGCCACCGGCACTTGCATGACGCTGTGCGACGGCTTCCCTGGCTACCTGGTCCCGCCGAAGACCCCGCCGTTGCAGCTGGAGACGTTCTGGCCCTGGAAAGTCCTTACCTTCAACGACACCGAGGACGAGGAAAGCATTTTCCCGCCGTCCGACGTGGAACTGATGCGGGACATGCAGATCGAGCATAACGTCGCCCGCCAGCGCCTGCGCGAACACCGCGACTCGGCGCGGCCCAAGTACGCCGTGCCGGCGGGCGTCCTGGACGAGCCGGACAAGGCGGCGCTGTCGGCCAGTGCGGCGCACATGGTGGTCGAGCTGAAAGGCCTGGCACCCAACACGTCCGTGGATTCGGTCCTGCAGCGCGTGCCGTACAACCCCATCGATCCGCAGCTGTACGAGGTGAATACCTCGTTTGAGGACATTTTGAAGGTGGTGGGCGCCCAGGAGGCGAACCTGGGCGGCACTTCAGGCAGCACCGCCACCGAATCGTCCATTGCCGAGTCGTCCCGGATGACCAGCCAGGGCTCCAACGCGGACGACCTGGATGACTTCCTGACCGAGCTGGCCCAGGACGCCAGCCACGTCCTGCTGATGGAGTTTTCACCGGAGACGGTGGAACGCATCGCCGGGCCTGGCTACGCCTGGCCGGAGCTGTCCCGAGAGGAAGTCTCCCAGGACTTGCAGCTGGTCATCAAAGCGGGATCGAGCGGGCGCCCGAACAAGGCAGCCGAGATTCAGAACTTCCAGCAGATCGCGCCGCTGCTCCTGCAGATTCCGGGCGTCAAGCCACAGTGGCTGGCCGAACAAGCGATTCAGCGCCTGGACGACCGCGTGGACGTGACGGACGCCATCGCCCAGTCCCTGCCCTCGATTGCCTCGATGAACTCGATGGCGCAGCCGCAGCCCGCACCGGCACAGCCTGGCCAGAACCCAGGCGAGCAAGGCGCCCAGGGCGCGAACAACGCACCGACGCCAGGCAACGACGCGAACCTGGGGCCAGGCGCCACGTCAGTGGGTGGTCGTCCGCCAACCACGCCAGGCAACGTGGTGCAAATGCAGCAGTAACAGGGTTTTCGGAGTTTTCCTTGCCGTCCGCGTCCGGCGGACTACACTGGACGGAAATTCAACTAATGCAGTCTTTCAGTTGTAAAAGACTGAAAGACTACAAGACTTCAAGAGGCGTGATATGCCCACTTCGCCCGTGGAACAAGAGCAGCACGAAGTCGAAGCACCGCAGGACGTAGGGAACCAAGCGGACCCGTCATCCGCAGCCCCGGAGCCGACCCAGCCCGAGGTTTCCGCCGAACAGACCGAGAAGTCCGAGGCTGAGCAGCACGCCGAATACCTGGAAGTCGTGACCCAGGCAGCCAAGGAAGCGGAAGCGCCGCAAGCGCAAACGCCGGAGGTGAAAACCTCGCAACTCGGAAAGGACGCGGACAGCGCACCGGCCAAGGCCGAGGGCGGCAAGACCGAGCAGGTCGAGCAGCCCGAGGAAGAGGACGAAGGAGACGACCGAGGGGAGCCCTTCGGGAAGCATCCGCGCTGGCAGAAAATGGTCGCGGCCCGCAACCAGTACCGCACACAGGCGCAAGAGAGCGCCCGCGAGCTGGAAGCACTGCGCCCCCGAGCTGACCAGTACGGCCTGGTTGAGAGGTACATGCAGGACAACGGTCTGACCGCCCAGGAAGTAACGGACGGTTTCCAGATCATGGCCCTGATGAAACTCGACCCCGCGCAAGCGCGTGAAAGGCTCGTTGGCCACCTGCGGACGTTGGACGCTTACCTGGGGCACGCCCTGCCGCCGGACCTGCAAAAGCAGGTGGACGAGGGGTTTGTCACCGAGGACATGGCGAAGGAACTCGCTTACCGCCGGAACCTTGAAGTACGGCACCAGAACGAGTCCCAGGCCCAGCAGCAAGCGCTCCAGCAGCAACAGGTCCAGGAGCAGTCCCGCACCCTTCGCGCTGGCATGGCAACGGCGGTCGCATCGTGGGAGTCGCAGATTAAGCAGACAGACCCGGAATATGCGAAGAAAGAGCCGTTCGTGCTCCGCGAGCTGCAGGCGCTGATGCAACAGTACCGCGTGCAGTCCCCGGAACAAGCCGTCCAGCTGGCACAGATGGCCTACAGCAACGCCAACAAGGCGCTGCGTGGCCTGATCCCGCGCCCGGAGGTGAAAACCAACCCGGCGGGCCAGATGAGCGCACCGAGCAGCCAGGCGAAAGCCGAACCCCGCAGTTTCCTGGAAGCCTGCCTACAGGCCGCAGAGATCAAACAATGATCCTGCGAGGTTTCCGCCATGCCGCTCACTCAGGCAGTCATCGACAACGTGGCAAATGCTGCCATCGACTACCACATGGACCGGGGCAAACTCTTCTACCAGCAAATCCAGGCCAAGCCGCTCCTGGATGCGATGATGAAGAACAAGCGATTCTTCCCTGGTGGTAAGGGCTCTATCACCATTCGCCCCGTCTTCGAGACTCAAAGCTCCATCCAGGGCTTCGACTCCGACGATACCCTGACCTTCACCAACCCCACGCCGATCAAGACGCTGACCTACCAGTGGAAGATGCTGCACCTGGGCATCTACATGACCACTGACGAGCTGCTGCGCGACGGCATTTCGGTCGTGGACACCAACGGCGCCCAGGTCAGCGAGCACAGCCAACGCGACGTGACCATGCTGGCCAATATCCTGCAGGCCAAGCTGGACGACGCGGCCGAAGGCTGGGCGGTCGGGATGAATAACATTCTCTGGAAGGACGGCACCCAGTCGGCCAAGGAATTCCCAGGGATTCAGTACTTCATCACCGACGACCCCACCACTGGCACCGTGGGCGGCATCGACCGCGCCACCCAGCCGCTGTGGCGCAACATCAGCCTGGCCGGCGCCAACGCGATCACCCCGGCACCGGCAACCCAGCCGATCACCACCGCGCTGCGCAAGCAGGTCCGCCAGCTGACCCGCTATGGCACCCCGCGCCACCTGATCCTCTGTGGCTCCGCGTTCCTGGACGCCCTGGAAGCCGAAGTGGCTGAGAAGGGCATTTACACCCAAGGCGGCTGGAACAAGTCCATCAACGTGGGCATTGGTGAGCTGTCGCTGAACGGCCTGGGAACCTTCAAGTACGACCCGACCTTGGACGTGCTGGGCAAGTCGAAGTACTGCTACTTCATCGACATGTCCAAGTTCAAGCTGATGCCCATTGAAGGCGAGGACTTCAAGAAGCATTACCCGGCGCGCCCGCACGACAAGATGGTCATTTACCGCTCCTTCACCTGGGCGGGCGGTCTGGTCGCCAATCAGCTGAACACCAGCCTGGTCGCCGCAATCGCCTGACCGCTGGTCCCGCGTGATAACCGGGGCCGGTCGCTCGGCCCCTCTCTTTCAGTCTTGCAGTAGTTCAAGACTGACACCCAGCAGAGGGCATCCCATGCAACACGTATCCTGCTTTGTGCGCCTGTCCGGCGACCTGAACAACGTAGTTTTCAAGGCCGACGCCACCGTGGCCGAGGTGATTTTGCTGCGTGTGATCCACGGCGAGGACAGCGTTACAGGCATCAAGCCGACCGTTGTCGGCAAGGAAAAGGCGCCCCAGGAGTACGACCGTCTCAAGGCGCTGTACGGCGCCAGTAACTTCACCAAAGACGGCCTTTCTGTCCTGGCTACCGTCTTCCCCGGCAAGAACCCGACCCTGCCCAGCAAGCTGTCCGATATCGATATCGAGGATCACACCGATGCCGTCGATATCTCGGAAGACCCTGAGCCGGAAGCCGAAGCCGCACCCGAGCGCAACAAGGGCGGTCGCCCGCGCAAGGCGTCCAACCTGATGGGGGACTGAGCCATGGCTGTGGGCACCACGTTGGGCCAGCTGGTCCAGCTGTTCCGGGATGAAGCCGGCATGGCGTCCACAGCTGCCATGTCGCAGAACACCCTGGAAGCGATCAAGACCACCCTGCGCCGGACCCAGGACGTGCTTTACACGGACTGGGACTGGCCGCACCTGCGGATCGAGCGCGACGAGGCCCTGCAGGAGAAGGAACGGTACTACTCCTTCCCGCCGGACCTGGATCATATGCGGATCGAGGCGTGCTATTGCCGTGAGGACGCGGAGAGTGACTGGCAGGCCGTGAACTACGGCATCAGCTTTGGCATGCGCAACGACTCGGACGCCGAGCAAGGCGACACCCGCGACCCCGTAGAGGCCTGGCAGTACTACGAGGACGGGCAGTACGAGGTCTGGCCGATGCCGGACACCAATAACGGCGTGCTGCGCTTCGTGGGCATCCGCAAGTGTCCACCCCTGGTGGCCGATGCCGACCGCGCCGTGCTCGATGACCGCCTGATCGTGCTGTACGCCGCCGGCCAGTGGCTGCAGCGGCAGAAAGACCCGTCCGCGCAGATCGTGCTCAACCTGGCAGAGGCGCATTTCCGTCGCATCAAAGGCAACAGCCAGCGGGCCAAGGTCTGGCCGTCCGCCTCGATCCCGCAGCGCTGGGTTCCGATCACCGTCAAGGCGCCGGGAACCTAAGCCATGGCCTACCTGCTGATTTCGGACTTCCAGTCCGGCCTGGATACCAGGAAGTCGCCGTACACGGCGCCGCCGGGTTCCTTGCGTGTGGGCCGGAATGTCCACCTGACCCGTGGCGGGGAAATCGAGGTACGCAAGAAGTTCGTGGGTGTGTACACGCTGCCTGCAGGACAGACCAAGGGCGCCACCACGGTGCGCGGCCAGATCATCGTTTTCGGCTCGGCGGCGAGCGTGGCCGTGCCGGCGGGTGTGAACTACCAGCAACTGGCCGCACCGAGCGGCGCCGCCCTGGCGAAAATCCTCTCGACGGACAATTTCGACGGCAAGGTTTACGCGGTCGCCGAGTTCGTGGACGGGTCCATTTACCACTTCTTCAACGGTGTGCGTGTCACTGACTGGGACACCATTGCCGGCCAGGTCGGCAGCAACGACGGTGTGGCCACGGTGTTGGCCGGCAAGGTGGACGGCCTGACCGCCTACACCGCCCTGGCCACGGGAACCCGGTTCACCGTGACGGGCGCGCCAGGCGTGGACTACGTCTACGCCGGCAGCGTGGCGCCTGCAGGCCAGACGCTGACCGCCGTCGTGGACCAGAACGCGGTCGCGGGCGTTACGGCAGCATCGGCGACGGGCTCGGTCAAGATCATTTCCGGCCAGGCCGGCGCGAACATCACGTCGCTGAAAGTCGGCAATGTCGAGCTGCTGCGCACCCCCGTTCCGTTTGTGGCGGACCTGGAGACGACAGCCCAGGCCCTGGCTGCGTACATCAGCAGCACGGCTACCAGCCCGAACTACTTCGCAGACCCCAGCGACACCGAACCCGGCCTGGTCACACTCACGGCAGAGCTGCCAGGCACCACGCCGAATGGCCTGCAGATCACCATTGCCGGCACCGGAGGCGTCAATTTCGCCCCGACTGTGGCCATGCACGGCGGGGTCAATACCGTGGTGCCGGTGCCGAAGATCGTCACTTTCACCATCGGCGGCGCGTTCAACGGTGGCAGCCAGTTCACCGTCTCCCTGGGCAGTGACACCGTGCGGACCATGGGCCAGGCGTCCGGGATGGGGACGTTCGTGCGCACCCTGGGCCAGAAAATGTACGCCACCACGCAGTCCCTCCTGTACTTCTCGGGTTTCTCAGGCAGCAACCCGGCCGTGGCCGACCCTACCAAGTGGATCAACGTAGAGGGCAGCGTGACCGGCGCCGGGTTTATCAACATGGCCACCCAGGATGGCGGTAGTTCGCAGCTGACGGGCCTGGCGGTCTACCAGAACAAGCTGGCCGTGTTCAGCCGTCGCAACACACAGATTTGGTCGATGGACCCGGACCCGGCGAACAACCAGCAACTGCAGGTGCTGTTTAACGTCGGCACCGCCAGCCCGCGCACCCTGGCCGCATTCGGCGATGTGGACGTGTTTTTCCTGTCGGAGTCCGGCGTTCGCTCCCTGCGCGCCCGCGACAGCTCCAACACGGCCAGCGCTGATGACGTGGGCAGCGCCGTGGACGGGGAAGTGCTGACGTTCTTGAAGACCCTGGACGAATCCCTGGTGCATGACGCCGTGGCCCTCTCCGAGCCTTTCGAGGGCCGGTATCTGCTGGCCGTGGGATCGCGCGTCTATGTCTTCTCGCACTTCCCCGGCAGCAAGGTGAGCGCCTGGACCGATTACGTCCTGGAGGAAGCCGGCACCACGGACGCGACCCGCGTCGTGACGGACTTCTGCGCCACGCACACCAACGTCGTGGCCCGCGTCGGGGACAGGCTCTACCTGTACGGCGGACGCACCGCCATGGAATACGCGCTCAACGAGGAATTCACCTACCGGGTATCGCTGCCATTCCACGATGCCAACGTGCCGTCGCAATCCAAGCAGCTGACCGGGCTGGATATCGGCTGCGAGGGCTTTTGGGACGTTTACCTGGCCACGGAGCCGAAGACGCCGGACGTGCGCGAGCTGGTGGCCAAGGTGAAGGACTCGACGTATGGCAGCTGGGGGCGCGCGGCGCTGGTCGGCGTGTCTACCCATTTCAGCTTGACCCTGGAGCACACGGCCAATGGCTACGCGCGCCTGGCCAACCTGATGGTCCACTTCGCACCAGGGGAGAACGGCTGATGGTTATTTTGCCGTGGCACGCGGAGGGCGTTTTGCACGTCTGCGAGAACTTGAAGACTGCGGACCGCCTGGAGGTTTTCGCCACCCGTAACGATGACGACCCGCGCAACCTGGCGGACTCGGTTTACTACGGCCAGAACGAGCGCGACCTGTTCTGGCTCCTGGGAACCCCGGAGCATGGTGCGGTCATGTGCCTGGGCGCCCATGAGCTGTGGCCAGGTTTCTGGACCCCGTGGGCGTTCGGGACTCCCGACATGTACCACATCGGCCTGTCCGCCACCCGTTTCGTCAAGCACGGAATGATCCCGGAAATGAAGCGGCGCGGGTTCCGCCGTGCCGAGTGCCGCAGCCTCGACACGCACACCCAGGCCCACGCCTGGCTGGAGGCCTGCGGCGGGCTCCTGGAGGGGCACCACCCGCGCATGGGACGCGAGGGCGAGGGCTTCGTCACCTACGTCTTTTTCCCGGAGACGTGCTGATGACCTACACCGTCGCCGCGATCACCACAGAGCCGGAACTGCGGTTCGCCTACGCGATCCTGGAGCGCGGCTGCGCCCGTATCGCCGAGCGCGAGGGCAAAGGCTACTTCGCCCCGGCTGTGTATGCGGACGTGCAGGCGCGCCGCGCCGTGCTGTTCCTGGTCTACGACGGCCCCGAAGAAGTGGGCTGCTTTGTGTGCAAGGTGGACAACGACAGCCGCACGCCTACCCCGAAATTGATCGTCTCGCTGGCCTACATCGAGCCAGGCGAGCCAGACGCTGTGATGCAGGCCGGGCTGGACAAGTGCCGCGAGTTTGCGGCGGACGTTGGCTGTACCCGCATTCGCTTCCACGCGGTGCGCCGGGGCTGGGAAAAGCGCGCCCTGGAACTTGGGTACGAACTGGTGGAATACGTTTACGAGCGAGGTGTTTGACATGGGCGGCGGCGGCGGCGGTGGCGGCAGCGACGAATCGGTGAAATACCAGCGTCAGCAGGAGGAACAACGGCAGGCCCGCATTGCGGACGGCATGAACCGTATTAACCGCATTTTCGACGGTTACGACGTGCCAGAGACTTACCAGTACACCGTGCCTGTGGCGCAGTTTGATTCGGGCTATGGCCCCGGCTGGCAAGAGGGTACTTGGTACAAGGCGGACGGCACGCCCGTGACTATCACGGGCGGTTCGCAACGTCGCTATGGCGCGCAGAACCCCCTGCAGATCAGGCAAAACGGCAAGTGGGTGAACACGCCGCAGCTGTATCAGAAAACCGTGGCCACGCCGGCATCGCACGTTGCGGGGTTCGATACCAGCTACTTCGACCAGCGGAACCAGGCTTACCAGGACTATGCGCTGCCGCAGTTGGCCCAGCAGTACAACGACCAGAACGACGCGCTGACTTTCGCCCTGGCGCGCGGTGGCAACCTGGCGTCGTCCGTGGGCAACCAGAAGCGCTCCGACTTGACCACCGACTACGGGCTACAGCAGCAGGCGATCAAGGACCAGGGCCAGGAGTACGCCAACCAGGCGCGGTCCGACGTGGAAGCGCAGCGCTCCAATCTGGTTTCGATGCTGCAGGCCAGCGCAGACCCGGACGCAACCGCTGCCCTCGCGCAGAGCCAGGCCGCGTCGTTGTCGGCCATGCCGAACTTCTCGCCACTGGGTCAGGTGCTGACCAACGTAGCGTCGGGCCTGGGCTCGTACCTGTCCAACAACGCCACGGCGGACGCGATCAAGCGCTACCAGAACCAGAGCTATTCCAGCTCGCCGAACAGCAGTTCCGGCAAGGTCAAATACTGAGGGCTGAGCCATGTGCAACCCCGTAGCTATTGGCCTGGTAGTCGCTGGAACGGCGCTCCAGGTAAACGCCCAGCGGCAGCGCGCGAAGAACATGCAGAACGCCGCCGAAGACGCACGTCTGGCCGAAGTGATGCGGCAGCAGCGCCTGAGCAACCAGCGCGAGGCTGAGCTGTCGGCGGCAGAGTCCAATGCAGACCTGGTAACTCAGCAGCAGAAGCTCGACGAAGCAGCGGCCAAGCGGGAGGCAGGGTATGCCGGCGACACCACCATGCCCAACGAGGTGGACAAGGCCACGGACTATTCGCCTACCACCACCGCCAGCGATGCGCCGAAAGTGGTTTCGAGCGATGCGGAGGCCCGCCGCTCGGAATCGAATGCGCTCGTTGACCAGCTGGGCAATGCCCGTGCGCGGATGCAGGCGTTCGGCGACCTGAACCTGGGTAACTCGATCCTCAACCGCCGCGTGGGCGACCAGATCGGCATGCTGGCCAATTTCAGCCGGGCGTCTTCCCAGCTGCTCCCTGGCGAGGTCCAGGCGGCACAGGCCAAGCACAGCCGCGACAAGTTCGGCCAGGAAATGCTGGGCACGGCGCTGCAGCTGTACGGCTCTGCAGGCGCTCCTGGTGTGGGTGGCGCCGGAACTTACGGTGCCGCCATGGGCTCGGCGAATGCCGGCGCAACCATCGGCGGCTACAGCGGCAACCTGTCGAACTTCGCCGCCGGCCCTGCCGGATCGGTCGGCGCGGCGGGCGCTTCGCCGTCGCTGACCGGCGGGCTGCTCTCCAACTGGCTGGGCCAGTCCGCCCCGTCCTGGCTGTCCAGCAGCCAGCAGGGCCTGGGCTCGCTCCTTCCCGTCACCAGTTTTGCCCAGCGGAGCCGGTAAATGCCCTACTACGGAAACGGCCTCTACTCGCGCGGCGTACCGACCTACGCCGAAGAACTGTCGCCGCTGGCCGATATCTTCAAGGCCCTGCAGCCCAACCCGCTGCGAGACTTGCAGATTCAGGGCTACCTGGCCAAGACGGACCTGGACCGGATCAAGGCGACCGCCGCGCGCAATCAGCAGGAAGGCCTGGGGCCGATTGCCGACCAGTTCGCCGCCGGCAACCTGCAGGGCGGGTATGAGAACGCCATTCGGTCGGGCAATACCGCCCTGCTCAAGGAGCTGCCGGCGGTTACGCGCGGTTACTACGCGGCCGGGCCGGAGGTGGACCAGGGGCGCCTGGCCAACCTGATGCTGGGCGCGGGCGGGAACTACGCCAATACTCAGCCCGGTTTCGAGGCGGACCAGCAGCGCCTGCTCGATATCGCGGACCAGCAGTCCGCAGACCGCCGTTACGGCACCGACGTGGGCGCATCCACCACAATGCGCGGCCAGGACATTTCCGCCGCCACCCAGCGCCGTGGCCAAGACCTGGGCAACGAGCAAGCGATTTACCGGGCCAACGTCGGGCTGCTCAGCCCGCGCAGCGGGTCTGGCGGGTCCGGCGCGGGCGCGTCCGTGGGCAAGCCGCCAACCATCAACGGGCCGCTGATGAAGCAGCTGGACGCGGCTATCTGGCAGTTCATCCCGGAAGGCTTCGACCCTGCCGGGCCGGACCTGGCGGACGCCTCGGCCCGCGCCGGTCAGTACATGCGCGACCCCTCGTCGGACGCGTTCGGCAACCCCGCGCTGGCTGCCCAGCTGGCGGCGCATGACGTGTGGGGCGCCGAACCGAAGACAGAGGGCAACTGGTCGCCCGCCGCCAACGTGGTGGTAGGTATCCCGCCGGACCAGCGCCCGGCAATGCCGCAAGGCAACAGCAGCACAGGCGGAAGCGTGCGTGTGGGTGCCGGCGGTGCGGCTGCGCTGTCGCCGCTGGCACAGCAGCTGCTCCAGGGCGGCGTGGACCTGCGCCGCCCAATCGACGCGAAAAGCCTGCAACCCGCAGCGCCCGCTCCTGCGCCCGCTCCTGCGGCGCCGGCTGCAGCGCCTGCCGGCGGCGACATTCTCGCCCAGGCCCAGGATGCCATCGCCCGTGGCGCACCGCGTGACGCAGTGATCCAGCGTCTACGCGCTGCCGGCGTTGGTGACGCCCAAATCAGCGCAGCGGGGCTATGACATGGCTGGCATGTTCGACGACCTGGTGCCGCAACAGAGCGCACCTGGTGGCGCATTCGATGACCTGATCCCGGCTCAAGCTTCCGCCGCTGCTCCGTCCGTCCCCGCCGCCGGCCCGGTAGTGATGGACGACGGCAGCGTGCGGGAGCCCCTTTCCCCGCTGGTCCGCCGGTTCGCTACGGACCCGCGCGTGCAGGCGGCGCGTGCGCTGCAGCGCGGCACGCTCGGCGGTGAGGCTCAGGCGATCCCGATCATGGCCCGCGAAGCGCTCCACGGCGGCCTGGTGGGCTCGATGATGGACTACCAGGATTCCGGCGCAGCAGCGGCCCAGGATGCAGAGAACAACGCCTGGCGAGCCGGGATGGCAGGTGGCGGC
The DNA here is from genome assembly GCF_014852505.2 of Pseudomonas sp. PDM21. NCBI lineage: Bacteria > Pseudomonadati > Pseudomonadota > Gammaproteobacteria > Pseudomonadales > Pseudomonadaceae > Pseudomonas > Pseudomonas sp. PDM21. The sequence goes on from NZ_JACVBU020000002.1 coordinate 13,680, forward strand.
CTTGACCAGCTGGACCCCCGGCAGCGCCAACTGGCCATGCTCGATCCGCTCCTGGAAGCGAGCCAGCGCGGCGATCTACCAGGCCGTCCCGCTCCTACAGCGGCAGACTTCGTGCAGCAGGCCGCGCAGCAGCAGGCCCAGGCTGGCCAGCTCGGCGCGCAGTTTGCGCAGGCCCGCGCCCCTCTGATCGCAGAGAACGAGGCCATCCCGTCCTGGACGACTGCTCAGGGCGCGGGCGGCAAGACCCTGGCCGGGGCCTCGTCGCTGGTCGCCAACCTGGTGCCAGGATTCGTTCAGCCGGAGAACCTGGCATTCGGGGGCGCCGGCTCGACCCTGGCCCGCTCGGTCGGCATCAACGCTCTGGCCGGCGCTGCAGCGGACGTGCCGATCCAAGCCAACCGGATGGGTGCCGGCGTCCAGGAGCAATTCGACCCCCTGTCTACAGCCGCCTCTGCGGCCCTTGGCGGCACGATTGGCGGCGCCATGCACGTTGCCCCTGCTTTGTTCGCCCAGGCCCGTGCGTGGCTCGCCAGGGGCCGTGGCGTCGAAGCAAATCAGATCCCCGACGCGGACGTGGGCCGCTGGCTCGACCAGGTGCAAGCGGCGAATGAAGGGGCCGTGTTGACGCCTGAAATGCTCCAGGAAGCGATTAACCGTGGTGCAGGCCTGGATACCCCGGCTCCCTTTGATCGTTCCACCGTGGAGGGCCGCAGGGGCGCGCGAGCCACGGAGTCGGAGCTGGCCAACCTGTTCAACCAGGAGACGGACATTCTCCCGCGTGCTGGCGTGGACGTGACCTCCGAAGGTCTGCAGATTCCCGAGGGCCTGGCCCCGGTACGGGACGCGGCAGGAGAGCAAGCGCGCATCGACACGCTGGAACCGCGTGCGTATGCCGCCAACGTGGCGCGCCGGCTGGGCATGGAGAACCCGAGCGCCCAGGAGCTGGACGCGCTTGCCTCCTACCGCGACCAAGGGTTGAACCCCGTAGAGGCGGCGAACGCCTTCGCCCGTGCGCGGACCGCAGACGCCCGCCAGGGCATGACCCCGGAGCTGGAACGCACTGCAGGCGAGCGGGCCAACTCCCGGCAATTTGCCCAGGAAGCGTTCGACCTGGCCGATCTGCGCCGGCAGCGCCGCGATGCCGACCTGGCCCGCGATGCGGAAACCCAGCCGTCCTACCAGGCCGGCGAGCTGGACGCCGAGACGTACAGCCCGCGCCTGGAACAGGACATTGCGGCGCGCTCGATGGAGCCGCCGCGCGGTGTGGGTGAAGTCAGCCAGCCGCAGCCCCGCCGTGCGGTGGACGTGGTGAGCAGCCAGCAACTGGGAGGCCTTCGCGGTGAATACATTCCGGGCGAGCGCCCTGCGCCGGATATCCCGCCGGCCCGTGAGGCGGTGGATATTCAGGGCGAGCGACCGCCAGCAAGGTCTATGGATGAAATCTTTGCTGCGGAAGGCGCCGATGGCGTGCGCGCCGAGCTGGAGCGCCGTGCTCTTGCTGATAACAGCCCCGCCGCTGTCATGGAACGGGAAGGCCCGCGCGCCGCTGGGCGCGAGGCTGCTTTGCGGGATCGCTCGACGCGAGTCCTGGAAGACCAGCCACGCCCCGACGAGCTGGAAGCGGAAACGCGCACCCTGGCCGACGACCAGGAGCCGGACTGGCTGCAGGACCGACCAGGTGCGGACGACAACCAGGTGCGTGACGCGCGGATCGCTGAGCTGGAACGCCAGGCGAAAGACGACTATGCCGCGTATCACTGGTCCACGCGGGACAAGAACGGATGGCTGCGTTCGGATGTGACGCCCACCGAGCGCCTGAATGAAGCCCGCTTGAAGATGAAGTGGGCGGAAAAGATGCTGGAAATCAACAAGCTGAAAGGCCTGCAGACCGACCTGCAGGAGAAGAACATGCGCACGGAACGCGGGCGCCTGGCTGAGCAGGAGCGCCTGACCCGCGAGTGGGAAGCCAAGCAGGCCGCGAAGGAGAAGCCCGCGACCCCCGAGACTCCAGCGTCTCCCCCTGCGGCCATGCTCGATGACCTGGCCGGCGACCTGGAGGCTCTGAACTGGGCCGAGAAAGGCGGAAAGCTCCTGCGCGATCAGCAGGGCCAGGCCAGCGGCCGGACCACCTGGTTGTCGAACAACCCGGAGCTGTGGCAGGCGATCCGCGATAGCGGCTATTCGAAGGGCGAGGCCCTAAACATCATCAACCGCGTGCGCAGTGGCAAGGGACGCCCGCTGACCGAGAAGCAGCAGCGCCTGGTCGAGAGCCTGCAGGAGTACCACAGCCAGCGGACCGCCGGCCCGGATGCGGACCGCCCGCCAGAACCTGACCTGGAGCCGCCGAAGCGCACGAAGCGCCACCGCGATGACCCGCCGCGCGAGCTGCCGGAAGAGGCATACGACGACTTCGACCTGGAAACGCAGACCGAGAAAAGCCGCCAGGCCAGCGAGCAGCGCACCCGCGAACGCCAGGCCCAGGCGGACAAGCAGCGCAGCCAGGAAGCGCAGAAGGCCCAGGCGGACAAGGACCGGAACGACTTCACCCTGACCGGCTCGGACCATCCTGCAGACGTGGGCGCGGCCCGTGGCCAGAAAGACATTTTCGGCGGTGGCCAGCTGTTCGACGTGACCGGCGCCGCGATGGAAGGCATGCGCCGCCTGGCGAAGCGCCTCTGGCAGGGTGACGACGAGGCCACGCTGCGCGAGAACGCCGGCAGCCTGGCGCAAACCGTGGCGGACATGTGGGGCGGCAACCGTCCGACCAAGCGCGGAGCGCTGCACGACGCTGCCCGGCGTTTCTTCGACTCGGCCGATGGCTCGCTGCGCAGCATCGCCAAGCCGTTCAAGTCCGACACGCTGAGCCAGCTGGCGGACGTGTTCCACGCCACCGCCGGGCAAGGCAAGAAGGCCGTGAAGGCGACCATGGACGAGCGCGTACAGCAGGAGCTGAACCCGCGAATCAATAACCTGGAGCACTTCTCCGACTGGTTCCGCAAGGGCGTGAAGGACAACGGCCTGGACGCGCAGACCGCTCGCAACCAGGTGGTGCGCCTGGTCGAGAATCCGAAGACTCCCCGGACCGGCTTTGTGGGCGAAGCCGCCAAGCGCGTGGACGCCATGCTGAAAGACATGGAGAAGTACCTGCGCGATGCCGGCGTGGAATTCGGCCGCGTTGAGGGGTATTTCCCGCGCGAGCTGGACCAGGGCAAAGTCATGGGGGACCGTGCCGGCTTCATCCGTGAAGCCGCCAAGGCGTACCGCCAGGACAATCCGGGTATGCGGCCAGATGACGCCCAGCGCGCGGCAGAATCTTACTGGGAATCAGCGGTTTATGGTGATACCGCTAAGCCGGGAACGCCGACCCTGGGGCGTGGTGGCCAGCCGTCGTTCCTCAAGGGGCGCAAGCTGACCAAGGCAGCCGCCGAGCACCTGGCGCCCTACTACGCCCGCGACCTCGATGCGGTCCTGAGCCAGTACATGGTGCGGGCGGTCAAGCGCGCCGAGCTGGCCAAGTCCGGCGTGGACATTGACGGCAAGTTCCAGCCGTTCGGCGACAACTTCAAGAACTGGGACACGATCCAGGAGGCCATCCGCAAGGAAGACCCGGACGCCGTGGGGATCATGCCGGAAGTCAACGACCTGGTGGCCACGTCCGCCGGGATGGCGCCCAGCGGCGCGTCCGACTGGGTTCGCCGTGGCTCGTCCTGGGCACGCACCGCCACCACCCTGGGCGCCCTGGAGAAATCCGCCTTCGCGTCCATTGGCGAGCTGGCCATGGGGCCGCTACGCGGCGCAGTCGGTGACGTGGGCGATCTACCCAACGCCGTGGGCAACATCGCGCAGCACGCCTACAACACCGTCCGCGCTGTGGGCGGCAAGGGCGCGCGTTCCAAGCGGCTCCAGGAAATGTTCCAGTTCGCCGAAGACGTGTCGGCCATCGCCGGCAGCGGGCACCACTCGATCATGGCCGCGCGCTTCGCAGGCGGTGATCCGGTGGGCCAGCTGCAGTCCAAGATGCTGTCGGGATTCTTCAAGCGGAACCTGCTGGAGCAACTGACCAACTACACCCGCGCTGTCACTGCTGACCAGGCCCGTGTTTTCCTGCGCCGCGTCACGGCGGACAAGATGGCCGGCAAGGCGCGCCAGGACTTGTTCCTGGGCGAGCTGGGCATTCCGAAGGACAAGGCTGCGGAGTTCTCCAAGTACGTCCAGCAGTTCGGCAACGAGACGCCCACGGCGGACCAGCTGCAGGGGCCGATGGGCCAGCTGTACCGCACGGCCATCCTGCGGTTCGCGGACCAGACTGTGCAGCGGCCGAACCAAAGCACCCGCCCCGCCTGGGCGTCCACGCCGCTGGGCTCAATGATCTTCCAGCTGCAGGCGTTCAACTACGCATTCCAGAAGAACGTGCTTAACCGCTGGGGGCGCGTCCTGGCCAATGGCGACCTGAGCAAGGCGGAACGCGTGGCTCTGGCGGCGACCATGGGCGGCAACGCGGCGGCAATGGTGGCCGTCCAGGGCGCGGTCGGCGAGCTGCGCAAGGAGCTGTACAACCGCCCGGACGACCGCGAAATGACGCCAGGCGCCGACCTGGAGCAGGCGATTTCCCGTGCCGGTCTGCTGGGGATCGCGGACCCGTTCGTGCAGATGGCCAGCGGTGGGATTCGCTACGGCACGTCGCCGACCAATGCGCTCCTGGGGCCGACCCTGGGCAGCCTGGCCAACGTCGGCGCAGCGGCTGCCGGTGCCATGTCGGCCAACAACTCGCCCAACACCAACACCGCAGAGCGGCGCCTGATGCGCCAGGCCTACGGCACTATCGCGGAGCCCGCCCTGCAGGCGGCGCTGACCCCGCTGCCGGCGGGACTGCTGGCCAACGCGCTGACCATGTGGGCCGTGCCGAAGTCTGGCGAGTGGGCCACCGACGCGGTATTGCCGGCGGACGCCAACACCAAGGCGCAGCCGCCGGTCCAGGGGCTGGTGGAAACGGTGCTGAATGGGCGGGCAAAGGCCGGCGCAGAGGGCGGGCGACCGCAACGGCCTGACCGTTCGTCGCGTCCCGCACGACCTAAGCGGCCAGAGCGATAAGAAGGGGACCGCCGGGCCGGAAGGTCCGGCGTGTGCGCGTCGGGCTGTGGTCCGGCGGTCCGCCTGTCCGGCGGACCGTATCACAGAAGTGCGACAAAGTGGCGTAAATGACTGACGTTCTAAGGCTCTAGTTCAAGTTATTTATGCAGCCACTATTGCAACCGTCCGCCGTACATGACAAATTCCCGTCCATCGGAAACGACAAAGCCCCTCGAAAGGGGCCTTGTTGTGGACCTACCAGTTGGCGCTGGACGGTCCCGTAGTTCCGGGAATTCGTAGTAAGCGGAACTCGTAGGTGCAATGTCGCACACTTCAAGAGTTCTGCCAAGCGCGATTACACCTTGTGGGGTGTACCTTCCCGTACCTACGTCCATCCGTCGCCAGATTGAACGGAGACGCGCTGCTATGCGCATTTCACCAGGACCAGAATAGAAAAAGCCCCAGCGGTTTGCAGGCCGCTGGGGCTTTTGAACTTGCTTTCCATAGGGTTTGCCTTGCAGGGCGATCCTTTGGGTTCCAGGACAGGCTTGCCGGCCTTCCTGGAGCGGGGGCGGGTTCACTTTGGACAGAGACACAACGCCGGACTCACAGGTTACGACAATTTGTCGTACTTGCAAAGCCCGGTGACGCTACCGCTCAGCCTGCGAAAAGGCAGGGCTCACCGGGATTGGATCAGGGTTATTGCCTGGTGGGCGCGGTAGTTGGGCTGAATGGGGAATCTCTGCGTACAGTCCGACGTGCGACGCGCTAGACGCTTTGCCAGGCTCGCAACCTGGTGGCTTGACCAGTGGGCAAGGGGAATTACACCGGCACCACGTTAAAAACGCCGAGGGGACGCGCCATAGCGCAGGTCCAGGTCATGCAGCAAGCCGACTCTAGTGTCCGCCCAACGTGCAGAGGGGGCAGCCCCGCCAGGGGTGCTGATAGTGGGCGGCAAGGCGGACCATCCAGGACGTGTATACGGCCAGGAGGGCGAGCCTATCTTGGAGCGCAGCGGAAAGAGAGGCTCGCACAAGGTCGTAAGCGACCAGCATTTTCACGCGGCGAGCGGAGCGAGACTGCAAAAGCGAGCGCAGCCCGAGCCAGCGATTCCTTATCCCGCCCGGTCCTTCCAGCTCCTGGACAAAGAAAAACCCCGGCTCTGTGGCCGGGGCGTTGGACTCGGTGCGGGATCAGTCGGCCACTCGGAGAATGTCGAAGGCCACGCGCTCCGATGGGCTGAATGCCTGGTAGATATCCCAGGCCTTGGTGAAGGTGTTGGTCCCCTTGTGCGCTTCCAGGAACCAGCCCTGCTGGGCGCCATTCAGACCTTGCCACCACTCGACCGCCTGTTCGTAGTCAGGCCGCATCGAATCCTGCAGGCGCTCGGCCGCTGTCGGCTCCCCTTCCTCGCGCTGTGCGTCGAACAGCTCGAAAAGACGATCCATGGTCATGGGCACGGGCGGCAGGTTGCTGGTCAGCTTGTAGCTGTAGTGGCTGTCCCGGTTGATCGATCCGCGCCCGTTGGCCGAGATAGACAGGTTCCCCAGGATATCCTGCAGGACGCCGCCGATCAGGGGCTGGTCCGCCTTGGCGAAATCCAGGTCGATGGTCAGGGTGGCCTTGATGCGGTCCGGCAGATCAGGACCGCTCATCAGTAGCCACCCTGCAGGCGGTTCAGCTCGTCCAGCTGCTGCTGCTGTCGCAGGCGGTACTGCTGTTCCTGGGCTTCGCGGACCTGCTGCTGCTGGTACTGCTGCCATTCCCAGTCCGCTTGCTGCTGCGCGTTGTACTGGTTCGCGGTGCCGGTTAGCGTGGAGCCCAGGGCAGCCTGCTGTTCGGGGGTCATGTTGCAGCCGGCCAGTGCCAGGATCGCGCCCAGGATCAGCACGCCACGGGCCGCTGGCTTCATGATGCCCTTGAGGCAGGTGTGGCACCCGTCCCCGCTGGGCTGGTTGTTCGTTTCGGTGCCGCAGTAGCTGCAGCGAGTTTTCGGGTAAGACATTGCTGGGTGCCTCTCGGGGTTAAACCAGACCGTCAGAGCCGCGACGGCGGGCCTGGGCTTTATCGTAGGCCGCACGGCTGGCCTGCTTTTGTTCTGCGTCAAGGTCGCGCGCATCGCGCTCCAGGACGTTGACGCGGTAGTACTCCCACATGCGCCAGAAATACTGGTTCGCTTTCAGCCCCTGGTCCAGCGCCTCCCGGACGAACGCGGTTTTCTGCTCTACCGTCATGTCCACGGACAGGCGGTCAGAGCCTTGGCGGGTCTTGTGATCGAGGGCGGACGGCATGGGAGCCGCCGCGCCGCCTGGGCGGTCGTTGATTCCGGGAAGCTTTTTCACTGGGCCTTGGGGTTTGCTTGCCATGGTGGGCTCTCCTACTTGGCGAGTTCTTCGAATAGTTGTTCCGCTTGGGCGCGGAGCGTGGGGAATGGTGTTTCCTGGATAGCCAGGCCCTTGTCGTTCGAACGGCTGTAGCCCAGCTGATACGGTAAGCCGCCGGCCACCTTGAAGCCCTCGGCCTCGATGGTCTGGCGGGCCGCAGTCAGATCGGACTGGCTGCCGTACTGCAGGACGGCGAACACGATGCGACGCTTGTCGATGCCTCGGTGTACCAGGTCCATCGCCAGGCGGACCTGGGGCTGCAGGTCCAGGATTGACGGACGCGTGGGGATCACCACCAGGGTGGACGCCTCGGCCATGCGCAGGGTTTCTTCGCTGGCATGCGGTGCGCCATCCATGACAACGTGGGTGTAGCCCTCAGCCAGCGGCCCCAGCTCGTTCAGGCGCGCGACCTTCTCGACGCGGAACAGCGGCGGGCTGTCGGGGTAGTTCATTTTGCGCAGCTCGTTAAGTAGCGCGGTTGAGTACTGTGGGCGGTCCATGTCGCAGAGCAGCACGCGGGAGCGCGGGCGTTGCGCCAGGGCGTAGGCTAAGCCGTAGGCCATGGTCGTTTTGCCGCCGCCGCCCTTCTGGCCTGCCACCAGGATGATTTTCTGAGCCATTGCGTTGTCCTTGCTGGGTTGGTTGTCCCAGCAGAGTACCACAGTCTTGCAGTACTTCAAGACTGCAAGACTTACGCGGCTTTCTTGTAGCGCTTCGCGTGGAACCCGTCCACGGCCAGCGGCATATCCTCGGCCCACTGCCGGCGATGGCTCATCAGCTCGCCGAAAGCCTCATCGCTCGCGGCTTCCGGGGCCTCGGCCAGGTTTTCATCGTGGACCGACAGCACGGACGGGAAACCTGCAGCCTCGCATTCCAGCATCGCGTCCCCCAGGTGGTCGAAGGCGTCGGCCTGGGTGACGTTCTCGGCCCACAGTCCGCCGTACCCGCCCTGGCGGTCCCAGCGCTTCGTCACCGGGTGGATGCCCATGTAGACGACGCGCTGCACCGGCTTGCCCCAGGAAGTCTGGCTGTGCTCGATGCGGGCGCGCGGGTAGTACAGCAGGCGACCGGACGGCAGGCGGCACAGCAGGTATGGGATGCCGTGGACCTTGCCCCACTGGTAGCTGATTTCCCGGTAGGTCTGAATGGAGCCAGGCTTGCGGATCGCGGCGATGGCGCAGGAGTCCAGCTGGTCCCACAGCTCCTTGATCGCCGGGTGACGCTCCCGCCAGGCCAGCTTCACCATTTCGGCCACCATCCAGGTGTCCCGGCCTATGCCGTCGCGGAAGCCGAACAGCTCCCAGTTGCTCTCTGCCTTGGTGACGATATCCCGCGACACGCTGCTCATCACAACGTCCGCGTAGACGGCCAGCTTGATGGCGTACTTCTTCGCCATCTTGACCAGGGCCTTGGCCCCTCCCCCGAACCCCAGGGCCAGCTCGGCGACCTTGCCCAGCTGCCGCAGGTGCTTGTCGATCTGTTCCACCGTCTTGCCCAGGATGCGGGCTGCAGCCAGCTTGTAGAGGTCTGGCCCGGTGCCGGCGTCGAACGCGGCGAAGGCGTCCAGCTTCCACTGCTCGCCCGCGATCCGGGCAATGACGCGGCCCTCGATGTTGGCGTAGTCACGCACGAACAGGCGTTTCCCAGGGGCGGCGACGATGAAGCCCCGGATGGCGTCCGCCAGGACCGGCAGGACCGCGCCGAATGCCAGTTCCAGCAGGTCGTGCTTTTGCTCGGGCGTGCGCTCGGTGTTGCGCAGAATGCGGATCACCAGGGCGACCGTCTGTTCGTCCAGCTCGGGGCGCGGCAGGTTGTGCAGCTGGGCGCCCTGGGCGGTCCACCGGCCGGTGCCGGCGCCGCAGAACAACAGCATGCCGTGCATCCGCCCCTGGGCGTCGGTGCGCCGCAGGAACTGGGGAATCTTGGCCAGGCTGGACTTGGCGCTGTCGGCGCGCAGCTGCAGCACGTCGCGGATCACGCCCTGCACGTCGTCATCGTCCAGCAGGCGCTCCAGGTTCTCCTTGTCCAGGGACTCGACCTGCAGGCCCTCGGCGCGCAGCCAGGCCACCAGGCGCTCTCTTTGTGTCACGGCTGTTACAGCAAAGTCCGTCAGCTGGGCCAGCTGCAGGTTGGCGCGGCGCAGCGCGACCTGGACGACGGCGTGGGTCCGCTGCACCAGGAGCGTGTCGATCTGCACGCCGCGAATGTGGTTCATGCGGAAATCCATTTCCCACAGCTCACGGACGCGGGCGGTCAGCGGGCGCAGGAACCCCTCGGCCCAGCGTTCTACTTCCACGTCCTTCATGCAGTAGGCGCCCAGGCGTTCGCGGCGCCCTGGGTCATCCCACCAGTCGCGGCGCTTGGTCCCGTCGCCCATGTAACGGGGCTTGGCCATCTGCAGCATCAGCCGCCGGCCTGCCATGTCCTTGGCCATGGCGCCCGTGCGCGCCGTCTTCTGCTGCAGCGCCTGGGCCAGCACGTCCAGGGATCGAGGCAGGCCCATCACCACGGCGCGGGCCTGGGTGCAGTCCAGCTGGCGATAGTCCAGCTCGGGCAGCTTCGGCCAGTCGCGGCGCAGTACCTTGTTCCAGATATGCCATTCGAACTGGACCGAGAAGCCGGCCACGGTGCCGCCGTTGCGGATGTGATCGACGATCCGCTGCGGGATAGGTTCGGGTTCCTCGCCCCACAGCGCGCGGTTCCACCAGATGGCCACCGGCTCGTCGTTGAAGGCGTAGGCGAAACACCAGGCGTCTGTCGTGTCGTCGGCGGCGTAGATGGCCGAGCCGACTTTCGTCACGTCCAGGAGCGACCGGGTTTCGAAGTCGAGGTGTAGGCGATCCATAGGAAAGGCGCCGGCCCTGGCCTGATGCGGGATACCCCACCAGGGCCGGCGTACAACTCAGTCCAGCAGGTCGTCGGTATCGGCGACTTCCAGCTCGTCGAAGTCGTCTTCGGCGCGGCTGCCGCCAGCCAGGTGGTCGCCGTCGCGGACCTTCTGAATGTTGTTCAGGCCGAACGACACACCCTTGCCGCCCTGCTCGTCTACCCAGGTGTAGGCCTGGACACTGCAGCGGATGAAGCAACCAGCGTACATGTCGCCTTCGTCCAGGATCGGGGCTTTCTTCTGGTCCACGATGCCGGGCTTGTTGATGGCGGACAGGCGGATGAACACGTCTTCTTCATCCAGGCCGGTGGGCACCTTCTCCAGGTCGTCGGTGGTGAGGAACGGGCGTTTCAGTTTCTTGGGCAGCTCGTCGCCCCACTTCTCATGCGCCACGTCTTCGACGGCCTTTTTCAGGGCCTTGAAGCCTGCAGTTTTCTGCGCGGCCGGCTTGAAAATGAGCGTGAGGGTGTATTTCGGGCGCCCGTCCTTGGTCTTTTGCTTCGGGTTCGGGCGGAAGACGTTGAGGAACGACGCTACAGCTTCGGGGGTAATGAGGATTTCGCTACGCACTTCGGCCATGGTGGGCCTCCTGGTTCACTGTTTCGCTGGGTTCTGTGAGTCTTTCAGTACTTCAAGACTCTGGTAGTTCGTCAAAATCCGCGCCTGGCCCGCAGGCCACGGCTGGACGCTTGTCTGCCTCGGGGGCCAGGGTGGTGCCGCTGCTCTCCTTCTTCACCAGCTCGGCCAGGCCTTCGCGCTGGTCCTTGGGCAGGAGCTTTTCCACCTGGGCGGGCGACAACAGGGAGCGTTTAAACAGCTCGTCACGGGCCACGCCCGCCCCTTCCGCGAACGCCACCACGCGGGATTCGTCCACGTTCCAGCGCCGATCCGCGCGCTTGGCTACCAGCTTCCAGCCATCGAACGGCTCGCCGGCTTCCAGGACGCGGTGGGCGTACTCCTGGCAGGCGTTGACCCAGCCGGTGATCGAGGGCGCTGCAGCCAGGACAGCGGACAGCTCGGCGTGCGAGAGCAGCCGGGGGTCCATCACGGACGGACGGATAGAGCCGTTCTCTTCGACCAGGGCGCCCTGCTGCATCACCCATCGTTCATGCGCGGGACAGCGCGGCAGGCCCTTGCAGAACTTCTCTTTGCAGTGCGGGCCGGCGCACAGCTGGGGGTGCGGTTCGTGGGCGCGGCGGGCGATTTTCAGCAGGTCGCCGATCCATTCCAGAATGTCGAAGTTCGTCACGTCCACGGAGCGGAACGGGCCGTCCTGGTGCGGGGCTCGCGGCTGGGCGATCACCAGGGTGGCGCCCTTGACCCGGAATCCGCGCTTGCGCAGCGCGATCACGGCGCCGACGCCGTAGTACATGACCTGGCGGTTGGGCTTGCCGTCATGGGTGCGCACTTCCACCGGCACGCCCTGGCCATACTTGAGGTCGGCCAGCAGCAGGTGGCCGGTGCGCGGCCGGTAGCGCACGAAGTCGGCGGACCCGAACATTTCTTCGGCTTCCGGCCCCAACTCTTCCAGGTCGAAGCGGGTTTCGATCAGCACCACGTCGTCGGGCTCGGTCTGCGAGTGGCAGAAGTCCACGTATGCGGTGACGTGCTCCACCATTTCGTGCTCGATGGTGAATTCTTCGAACCCTTCCAGCGTCTCCCCCAGGAAATCGACAGGATCGAGATTGCCCAGCAGGCACAGCTCAGCCAGGCGGTGGGCGCAGGAGCCTTCGCGGGCGTGCCGGCCCGCCGTGTTGGGCATCCCACGCGACATGGCCAGCGATCCTGGGCAAATCTCGATCAGCGCAATGACCGAGCCGCCCAGGGCGCTGTGCGCTTCCGGGGCGGCTGCGCTCACAGCTCGGCTTCCAGCTCAGCCAGGCGCTTGCCGAACGCCACCAGCTGTCCGTCCGCCAGCTCGCCGAACTTCGGCGCGTCGAACTCGTCCAGGAGGGACTTGGCTTCCAGGGTGCCGGCCTGGTCGGCGTATTCCACGAAGCGGTCGCGGACGGCCTTGCGCAGCTTGGCATAGTCCACCTCGTCCTCTTCTTCCTCTTCCTCGGGCTCTGCCTTTGGCTTGGCCTTGGCGGCTGCAGCCTTGGGCTTGCCCGCGCTACCGTTGGCCTTCTTCGGCGCCGGCTCAGGATCAGCCGAACCCGCCCCGGTGCGGGCGACGGGCTCGGTGGTGGCTACGGGGCCGCTCAGCACGTCCTTGAAGGCGACGGCGGCGAAGGCAGCGAGGGTGCCACGGACAGACTCGGGGGTGTCGTCCTTGTGGATGCTGATATGAATTTCCATCGATCACTCCAGTCTTGAAGTCTTGCAGTAGTGCAAGAGTTACAGAGTTAGCGATGGATCAGAGTAGCAGCGATTCCAGGGCGTCTAGTTTGCGGGCTTGGACGCGCATAACGATCTCGTCCACTGAGCCGGCCAAACTGACAAACCGGGCTAAACAGGGACGACTCTGGCCTATTCGATACACCCGATCAACGGCCTGTTTATTTTTCGAGGGAACCCAGGACGACTCTGCCAGGAGCACGTCCGATGCCGCCGTGAGGGTATACCCGACCCCTGCCGCGTCCAGCTGGCCGACGAAAACGCGACACTTTGGGTCGCTCTGGAACTGGTCCACGGCCCGCTGGCGGGCGGTCGGACTGACGCCGCCGTGGACTACTACAGTCTTGAAGTCTTGGAGTCTTTCAGCGAGGCCATCCAGTAGCTCCCGGTGATGGCCGAAAATGACGACCTTTTCCAGGCCGGCTCCCAGCTCCTGGCGCACCAGGTCGGCGACGGGCGCGATCTTGTGGACGGCTACGAGTCGCCGCAGGGTTGCCAGTTCGATTCGCTCCAGCGCGGACTTGAGCCGGTCGTAAGCGTTGGGGGCATCGAGGTCGAGGTTTTCCAGTACCAGCCGCAGGCCGTCGAAGTCCGGGTGTTTTTCGTAGGCCAGCACGTCGCCGAGGGAGTCGGACTCCAGCGTGACGTGGGCGAAGCGCAAGGGAGGTAAGCCATGGAGAACGTCCGCCTTCTTCATCCGCAGGATCACCGGGCTGAACCGCTCCCGGAACTCCTGTGCGTTGTTGGAGCCCAGCACCTGGATACCGTGGCGGGTGGGGCGATAGCGCAGATACTGCTTTAGGAAGTCCTGGTGGTGCGTCACGTCCGGCCAGCGGCCCTTCGCCTTGAGCAGGTCCGGCGCCACGATGCGCAACCAGGCGTGCAGCTCGCCGACGTGGTTCGGTGCCGGCGTGCCGGACAAGGCCAGCACGCGCTCGGCGCTGTGGGCGAGGCCCCGGCGCCCCAGGATCGCGGCGCCCCGCAGGCTGTCCAGGTTGTTGGCCATCTGCGATTCGTCGCAGATCAGGGCGGGCCAGCGCCTGGCTTTCAGCTGTTCGAAGATGGCGGGGTAGGGCAACAGGTCGTAGTTCACGATCACGATTGGCGCGGCGCCGATCCTGTCGCGCGTGCCGGTGACTACCTGGATCGGCGGGTGCGCTGGCCAGAACGTGTCGAACTCGCGCTGCCAGTTGATCCGCAGGCCTGCAGGCGTGACGACCAGGGCGCCGCCCAGCGCCTGGTCCCGGACGTAGCGGACCGCTATCGGTGTCTTGCCCAGGCCCATGTCCAGGGCCAGGATCGCGGCGCGCAGCGGCTCGGCCCAGTCCAGGGCCGTCCGCTGGTGGGCCATCAGTGCTGGGGTTTGTCGCCGGTCGATGGTCGCAGGCTCTCCAGGATGGCATCGCGTGCCGCGTCGGGGTCGTTGGCGTTGCGGATTGCGTCCATGGCCGAGGCGTACTCGCCCAGGGCGCCGCGCAGGCTATCGCGCAGCCCGCCCAGGGCGTCCCGGTCCTCCTGTTCGAAGTCGTCCCAAAGAGCCTCTATGGTGCTGAGGACCAGCGCTGCAGCAGCCGGATCGCCCCGGTGTAGACGCTTCCCGATGGACTGGACCAGCCACGCCTTGAGCAGCGCGCCCTTGACTCCGAGCTGTGAGTCTTTCAGTTCTTCAAGACTCACACCGTTTATCTGAATCTCCATCTGTCGGATTCCTTTGAAATAGCACGTCAGTCCAGGATCGAGTCCAGTTCAGGCTCGGACGCGGACGGTTTATTACCGGTGTAATTGTCGCTTTCAGTAGTCATTGTGTGCAGTCGAAGGGGGTTCCCCGTTTCGTTGCCCAGTTCGACCAGTTCGGCCAGCCAATGCTGCGGGATTGATTCACGCTCGCGCCACTTGTCAATGCTACGAAGGGCGATTTTTAGCCCATTTCGCTGCAATTGTTGGTGTAGCGACGCCCTTCCACCGAAATGCGCGATGATCTTTTCGACGTTGAATTTCACTGCAGTCCCCTTGCTTTTGTTATCAGGCTGCGCAATTCTCAGCAATCAGAACTGTCCTACAGACTGTCGTAACTGGGCAAGTGTAGCAGCTCTAACATACAAAAAGACTATTGAATGGCGGACGCCCACGACGGATACTGTGGGCGTCCAGATACACACCGACCCAGGGAAAAGTCGATGGCCACTCTAGCCAAGCAGCACTCACTCCGTGAGGACGTGATGGTTGCGGAAATGTCGCGGGCTCTAGGGCTCAAGTCTCCGCAACTCAAGAATCACCACAACACACGAACCGCTGTAACTTCTGGTCTAGTTATCGTCATATCAGTCCGACTATCCGGGATGGGAAATCCGATTCCTTTCCTGTTCTGCTCTAAGACTCTTTCCCGCCTTGAGGCTGTCATGACAGCCGAACGTGAAGCCCGAAAGCTGAACTACACGCCACACGTTTTGCTTTGGGTAGGTGACTCTCTGGACGACATACCCGACTCCTACAAAGAGCGCGCATTGCGTCCGACACTCCAATGAAAAAGAAGCGCACACGTCGCCATGACGGCCTCCCTTGGCTGTCCAAGAACAGCGGCGGTTACTGGGAAATCCGACACTCAAAAGGCGACGGCACAACACTGCGGAAGTCCACCAGGACAACTGACCGTGCGATTGCCGAACAGAAGCTGCATGAGTACGCGGTGGGCCTATCGTCCGCCACGCCCGGAGCCCGCAAGACCAAGCTTTCCACGGTCGGCGACGTGCTCGATCTGTACCATCGCCTATACGTCGATAAGATCGTTAAGGACAAGACTCGCAGAGCCACGGCACTGGCCTGGTTGAAAGCGAATCTTGGAGACTTGCCAGCGCATGGAAGTCTCACCCCGGACGTGCAGACGGACTATCTCGATGCCAGGCGAAAGGGAGAGGCAAAGCCCTATCCGGGGTATAGCCGTAAGTCTCCCGCACCTGCCTCTGATGGCTCTTTGAAGTACGAACTTGGAGCCTTGGTATCAGCCTATGAATTCGCTGCCAGAGAGGGCTTTTACAGCCACACTCTGCCGAGAATTTACCCGCCCGAACCGCCACCTTCGCCAGACCTTTGGCTGAACGAAGGGGAGGCCCGCTGGCTCCTGAAATACGTGCAGCAGGAAGACCCTGAGTCTCGCCGGATGACACGCCTATGGCGCTATGTGTGGCTGCTCCTGGGCACAGCCGGGCGTAAGTCCGACGTGCTCGGCCTGACCTGGGCGCGAGTGGATAGGGAGACGTGGCGCATTGACTTCCGCACCACGGCCAACACCTCGGTGAAGCGGCGGGCGTCCGTGCCTGCGCCGGACTGGTTGATCCCCATGCTCAAGCGCGCTTGGGATGAGCAGATCGGCTCGCCCTGGGTGCTCGACCACGACCGCGACCTGCAGAGCCAGTTCGCCATCCTGTGCCGGGAGGCCTACGCCGCCACCGGCAACCCGAAATTCCGCGACATGACCCCCAAGACCCTGCGACACACCGCTGCCACCCTGATGGCGCGCAGCGGCACGCCGCTATGGCAGGTGGCGGGCGTCCTGGGCAACACCGCCGCCGTCGTGGAAAAGGTCTACGCCCACCACTGCCCGGAGCATCTGACCGGCGCCGTGAACTCTTGGAGTCCTGGAGACTTGCAAGTGTCCGACCTCCTATAACCCAGCAAGGTGCCAATGATGAGCTTCGACCCAACCCGGAACACGGACCTGTACCAGGTCCACACGCCTATGGACTCAGACGACATGCTGCAGGCGATCCACACCGCCTACGGCCTGGACTGCACACGCCTGGAAGCGGCGGTGTACGGCTACGCCGCGCACTCTCTGACCAGCACGTCGCAGTCCACGAACGGCCTCTGGTCCTTTGTCAGCAGCCCGGATCGCAGCGTGGGCTTTTGGTATCCGATGAGCGCCCAGGCCTTCAACGTCCTGGTGACAAGCAACGGCTACAAGCGCAACGGCATGTGCGCCGCCGACTTCGGCGCCGCCGTCACCCTGACCGCCTTGAACCACCTGGCCTGGTTTACCAATGACCGCCTGCAGGAGCGCGTCGAGCGCGGCGAGGAACCGGACCCCGAGGAACTGACCGAGCCCGGCCGGCTCTCCGACCAATACCACCGTTTGCGCGCCTGGGTGCTGGAGCTGGCCGAGGCTGGCCACCTGAGCCCCGACGATATCGCCGGCTTCATTGACTGAGGGCACCACCATGACCATGCAAAGCATCCTGCAACGCAAGCGCACCCTGGAAGCAACCATTGCCGAGAGCCAGCGGCTCCTGGAGGAACTGGAACAGAGCCCCGAACTCAAGCGCGAAATCGCTTTCGAGACGGAGGCGCGCAAGTTGCTCCGGACCTACGCCAAGAGCGTGGAAGACCTGGTGGCGATCCTGGCCCCTGAGTTGAAGCTGGTAGGCGGTAAGAAGCCAAAATCGGCGCCGTCCGTAAAAAGTGCGGACCGCGGACAACTTTGGTCGAATTATGCCTACACTAACCCCCACACCGGGGAGCGTGTCGTGGTGCGTTCCCTCAATGCGAACCCAGTAGTTAAGTGGGTCAGGGAGTACGGCAAAGAAACCGTACTGGGCTGGAGGGTCAAGGTAGATGATTCAGCAGGCGCACCAACAACGTGAGATAGAGGGCTTCCTGCACTGGTGGGAGAGCGAGGACAGCCAGGAGGTGCGCGAGGGTGGCGTTAGCCAGCGCCACGCCATGCTGATCTGGCAGGCGCAAGAGCAGCAGAAGGTTTTCCGCCTTCAAGGCGAGCCCGGCGTTCTGACGGACCAGGATCGGGAGATTTACCGCCTGCGCCTGCGCCGCGATGCCTACCGTGGCGCGCTGCAGCTGGCCAAGGTTGAGCTGCGGCAGCTGGTCAACGGCAACGGCAGCCCGCACGGCGCCGAGCTGGCTGTCGAGGTAATCAACGAGGTGCTTGACGATGGCCTGTAAGGGCCGGCGCTTCATCGTGGAAGTGCCGGACCTGGCCGGAGTCACCGGGGCGCAGTGGCTGGAGTACCTGCGAGACGCCATTGGCGGCTGGCGGGGTGGCTTCACTCCCGAAGACCCGCTGTTTGACCTGAAACGCGAGGACGTAGCGGTTCGCCGTTGCTCCTGCGGGAGGGCGCGGGATGCTGCGGACTGAGGAATACGTCACAAAGGAATGCTTCGACCGCAAGGCCGACGAGTGCGAGCAGTTCGCGGAACACTACCTGGCGGAATTGAAGATCAACTACAACCTGCGGCGGCAACGGGTCGAAGCGCACGAACTGATGCGCGACCTGATGGCCGACTGCACGAATGAGCGGACCGTGGCCAGGGCAGCGATTTACCTGGCACGGACGCCGGAATAGGGCCGTGAAACCCATTAACAACCGCTTCGACTTCCAGGACGAACTGGAAGATATCCAGCGCGCGCATGGCCGCACCCGCTGGGTCCACCGCTTCCACCTGGCGGGCTCCATCCTGATGGCCGCGTGTGTCTACGCGGACACCAAGATCATTTCACTGGCCATGGCTGTGTCTTTCCTTGGCTCCATCCTGGCGGGTATCTACAACCTGCAGCTGCTCAGCGGCCTGGCGGATCGCACCACGCACGCCACCACGTCGTTCATGGCCAGCCGCGTGCATGCCGGCGAGTCGGAGCAGGAGGCGCGCAATGGGTGATTTCGACAGCATGTCACCGGACGTGCGGGCCGCTGCTGAAAAGCTGAAGCGCGAAAATCCCGAGGCCTACGCCGCCGCCATCGAGGCCGGCAAGAACCTGACGGCAATCATCAAGAGCCTGCCCGAGGCCAAGGCGGCAGTCGTCGCGGCGGTGCTGGAAACGCTGAGCAACGGCAACACCAAGCTGCGCCTGGAGGTGGCCCGTCTGCAGGCGCGGCTCGCCCTGGTCGAAGAAACCGCCGTCCTGGATGCCCTGCGGTTCGGGCTCATGAATTCGGTGGGTGTGACCATGCACCTGGAGAACGGCCAGCACGTCGTCGCGGCGCCCGGCCACCTGGGCGTGGTGGTGGACCACGTATTCAAGCAAATGCAGTCTTGAAGAACTCACAGACTGAAAGAGTATTGCTGGTATCCGCGCACTGGGTCGGCGCGGGTCTGGTGCTGCGCAAGACGGACGGCGCCTGGCGAGTGATCGAGGCGGCGCCGATCCTCTGGAAGTGGGCCATGGGCCTGACGGCCCCGGAACTCAAGGCGCAACTGATCCAGCGCCGCCTGAAATGGGAGTGGGCGCCATGCTCTGCGAGCCTGAGCACTACGTTACCGCCGTCGTCTTGATCTGCTTTCTGTTCGTGCCGGTGCTGATGACCCGGCTGATGCGCTGGCTGGACGGGGAGGTCCGCCATGACTACGACCGAATCGAACCTACTTATGAGCCCGAAGATGATCGCGTTCCTGCAGCTGGTGGCCCGATCACCAAGTGGGACGGTCCACGTCCGGGGTGGCCGGATGCGACAGGGGGAATACAAAACAGCCCTGAGCCAGGTTCGCCGGGGGTTCGGCCACTTGGACAGGTTCGGCAACTTCTCGATCACCCACGCTGGGCGCCAGTACCTGGCCCAGCTGCGCGGGAGCGTGGAGATTGACCCGGACACGGTAGGCGCTGTGATCGAGGCGCTGCTGGCTCCGCACGCGATACCTGACGGCCGACGCTTCGACCTGGCCGGCATTCTGCGAGAGGCAAGGGACCGGGCGCTGACGCCCCAGGCCCTACTGGAGACTGACGATGGACGAGACGGACCAGGAGACGCCCTGTGAAACGAGAGCCAACTGGGAAGGCGAGTGCATCGCCTGCGGCGAAAGCCCAACCGTCGCCCTCTACCGCGACGGCCAGCTCGTCCTGGAAACCGACCTCTGCGGGCCGTGCTGCTGGGGAGAAGCCGACACAGCCGGGGGCAACTTCTGAAATCCAGAAGGCAGCCCACGACCTGACCCAGGCGCCGCTGGCCCTGATCGGCCAGATACTGGAGAAACACCAGCGCGGCCTGCTGGTGGAACTGCACGCGGCGATTCGCTCCTACAGAGCGGAGCTGGACGCGGCGAACGGCATTACCCGATCCCAGCGCGCCGTGCTGGCCGAAGCGCGGTATCTCCTGGACCAGAGCCGCAAGCTCCTGGCCGAGTACCTGAACGCCGATCACCCCCACATGACCGACCTGGAGCGGTTCCTGCGAGGCGACCATGGCTAAGGGCGGACGTTCGGAAGTCGGGGACCGTGGCCAGAACAAAGAGGCCACCAAACTCATACGGTGGGCGCGGGAGCAGGGCTGGCATGTGATCTACACCGGAGCCATGCACCTGCGCTTCACCAAACCAGGCTATGCGCCTATCACCGCGTCGGGCACACCGCGATCCGGCTCCTACAAGGGGACCAAGAGCAAGATGGCCCACGCTAAACCGATTGAAGAGAGCACCCAGCAAAATGCCTAACACTATCCCGGACGAGCCATCCCTGGGCCTACTGGTGAGTATCGCCTGCAGACTTGACCACGGCCTGCTGGTCCCTGGGCACTACGACCGCGTAGCGGACCAGTTCGCCGGCATCCCGCACCCGACCCACCTACAGGTCTTCGAAGCCAGGCTGGCTGACGCTCGCCGCGCCTACGAGGAAATCGCCGGCCACGGCTTTTACCGCTTCGACCGCGAGGACGAGTATGTCGCCCTCCTGGAGGCAGCCCGTGCCGGAGCGTGACGTTTACATCGAGCGGGCGCTGAACAACCCGGAGAACCGCTTTATCCGCTGGAAACAGCTGGACGACGGCACGTATGTCGCCCTGACGGACCTGATGTTCACCCGCGCGCTGTGCATCGGCGTGGACGCGATGAGCCCCTACGAGCGGCGATTCTGTTTCTCCGACAAGGCCAAGGCCGACGAGGCTTTCGAGCAGATCACGGCGCCGGACTTCGAACCGGACGGCTGGACCGCCAGGCGCCCCGTGCAGCCGGAAGACTACGAGCCGGGCGGCATCTACGGCTACCCACCTAAAGACTGAAAGACTCCAGGACTGCAAGACCATGACCAATGACCAGCTGAAAACCTATGAGCTGCTGATGGAGCAGTACACCAACGTGCGCCAGATGATTACCGACGCGGACGTGGACCCGACTGTGCTGCACCGTAATTTGCTGTTGCTGGCTGGCATGGGGCCGGGCTTCGCGTCCGGCGCCAAGGTTGAGATTGAGCGCTTGGAGCAGGAAGTAAGCCGCGCCCGTCGAGAGGCGAGCGACGAGGTTCGGAAGGCCCAGGGCGCGGCCAGTGCTGAGGCCGGCATGCTGGTCCACCTGACCGTCATGTTGCAGGAGGCTATGCCGCTGGTGCGCCAGGCTGAGGTGCGCCTGGGCCAGCGTGATGTGGCCGAAGACGACCATCTGCGCGTGGCTCTGCGCAATCTGGCCCTGTCCATGCACCGGGCTTTGCACGCGTGACGTACAAGGCGTTGCTGGCCGTCCTGGGCGCCGGGCTCTGTTCCCTGGGCATCCTGTGCCTGCTGGCTGGCCAGCCGCGCCTGGCTCCTGCGGCGGTAGGCATGGGGCTGGGGGCCTTACTCTGCGCAATCATCGAGTGACCGCGAGCCAGGGAGGGCGCCGTCATGTATACCGACCTGCACCACCAGATACTCCTGCAGCTGCTGCGCGCTCGCCGAGTGATCCGGCAGCTGACGGACGAGAACGCCGACCTGCGCCGCCGTCTTTCAGTCTTTGAGAACTTCAAGACTGACATAATTACGCAAAGTGGCGGACCTGGACCAATACTGACGACTCCCCCCGCACCAGTTGAACCGGAGTCGATCCAATGTCCCGCGCCCTCACCATCCGCGAATTCGCCAAAGACCTGAGCGTCTGCTACGAAACCGTCCGCCGCATGATCGCGCGGGGCGAGCTGCCCTGCCTGCAGGTGGGCAACTCTATCCGCATCGACCCCGAGGTAGCCAAGGCGCACTTGGCCGAGGCCGCGCGCAAACGCCAGGAGAACCGCGAACGCGACCGCCTGGTGGGCTGACCATGCGCCGCTACCAGATCGCGGTCTGTGAGAGCCGCGAGAACCCCAATCTCACCCACAAGAACGTCTCCTGGCAGACCCTCGCCGAGAAGATGGCCACGCCCAAGCGGACGGCCGAGAGCATCGAGGCCTATCTGTCGATGACCAAGGACGAGCAGCTGGCCATCAAGGACGTGGGCGGGCTGGTCGCCGGCCACTTCAAGGGCTTCCTGCGGCGCAAGGCGAACATGGTCGCGCGCTCGCTCCTGACCCTGGACATTGACGAGCCAGGCTGTGAGCTGGACCAGCTGCTGCGCACGCTGCGCGGCGAGCTGTTCGGCCTGGCCTACCTGATCCACTCAACGCACAAGCACACGCCCGAGGCGCCGCGCGTCCGCGTGGTGATCCCGACCAAGCGCAACATGTCGTTGATCGAGCACGAAGCGGTCGCCCGGCGCCTGGCGTACCAGCTGGACCCGAGCATGCACATGGTGGACCTGTGCAGCTTCGAAGGGCCGCGACTGATGTTCTGGCCGTCCGCGTCGAAAGACGGCGCCTGGCTATTCCTGGAAGGGCAGGGCGACGAGCTGGACGTGGACCGCATCCTGGACAGCTACGCTGATCCGCGCGATCCGGCGCAGTGGCCACGCCGGCAGAACGAGGACGCGCACGTTCCGGCCGCGACCCGCGAAGACCCACGGACCAAGCGCGGGGTGATCGGCGCTTTCTGCCGGGTGTATGACATTGAGCGGGCCATGGCTGAGCTGATCCCCGGCGTTTACGAGGCCGAGCAGACCGAGGGCCGCTATCACCTGGTGGGCGGGACCACTGCCGGCGGCGCGCGCATCTACTGCACGGCGGACGGCTGGCCGGCGTTCCTGCACTCCGAGCATGACCATGACCCAGCGCGCGGCCAACACAATGCCTGGGACTTGATCCGAATTCACCAGGGCCTGGACGAGGCGGGGATGATGGCCTGGGCCGGCGAGCTGCCCGAGGTCAAGGCCGAGCTGGACCGCCAGGTAGACGAGGAATTCGACGAGGTGGCCGAAGGCGAGGGGCCGGAGGATGGCCAGCCCGGACGCTTCGCCTGGCTCGCGCCTTGGGTGTACGTCAGTTGCGAAGCGAAGTTCTTCAACACCGACACGCGCGACGAGCTGCTGACGCGGGAGGGCTTCGATGGCTCCTTTGCCCGCAACGCCTGCAAGGTGGCCGGGCGCAACAAGCGGGGCGTGGCCGAGCTGTCCGCGTCCGAGATTGCGCTGCACCAGCGGCCGGTGGACGTGGTGAGCGGGGTTCGCTACCAGCCCGGTGCCGGCGCGATGTTCCGCCAGGACGGGAAGACCTGGGCCAATTCCTACCTGGACGGTGGACCGGCAGCCCAGTACGTCGAAGACAGCCAGGCCGTCCAGGGCATCCACGCGCTGCTGGCCAATCTGTTCACCGAGGAACGCGACCGGGAGCTGCTGCTGGACTACATGGCCCACATCATCCGCAAGCCAGGCGAGCGCCTGCAGTACGCGATGCTGGTCCGTGGCGCCGAGGGCGACGGCAAGACGCTATTCGCGTCGATGCTCGCCGGCATGATGGGCGTGCGCAACTTCACCACGGTGAACAACGATCAGCTGAAAGAGAAGTACAACGGCTATGTCGAGGGCAAGCTGCTGGTGGCGGTCGAGGAAGTGAAACAGCACGGCATGGACGCCGAGGACGTGCTGAACCGCCTAAAGCCGATCATCACAAACGAGCTGATCGGCGTGCGCGCCATGCGCCAGGACGTGCGGACCGTGCGCAACTTCGCGGCGCTGTACATGACGACCAATTTCGGTGACGCGTTACCACTGGCCCTGTCGGACAGCCGAATCTGCGTGCTGAGTACCCGATTCCAGACCAAGGCCGAGGTGGACGCCTGGCGGGACGCCTACAAGGCCGAGCACGGCCGGGACTTCTACGGGCATCTGTGGCGCAGTGTGGTGAAGTCGGACCAGGCGCTGGCCGAGCTGCGCGGCTACCTGGAGCGCCGGCCCTTCTCGCAGTGGTACGACGACGAGCGCCGGGCACCCGAGACGCTGGCCAAGCTGGACATGATCGGCGCCGGCCGGTCCGAGGCGGACACGTTCCTGGACGACTGCCTGGCTGATGAGGCGCTGCCGACCGTGACGCGTGAGTTCCTGGTGTGGGGCGACCTGGCGGACTACGCGAGCCGCAAGGGCGAACCGCTCGCGCAGAACTTGCGAGGCCGAGCCATCGCCAAGTTCATGATGCGCCGGGGGTTCGTCCGGGCTGTCCGTGTTGCCTGGGGGCAGAACCAGACGCGGGTCTGGATCGCTTCGCCGGAGTGGTTCAAACGCGACGGAGTGTCGCTCAAGTCAGAGTGTGAAGAACTGGTACGGAAGGCGCTGCGTAAAGCCGAGCGGATGCGCAGTGATTAACTGTGCGACAGCCTGGCGTAATAAGTGCGCCAGGTTGTCGTGGCAAGACACTTTAAAGTGTCCAGCGGCATAAGTGGAAGGTGGAAAGTGCCGACGCTCTAGAACAGTATTCTCCAGTGTTTACCAGACACTTAGACACTTAAATACGATATTCACCACACACATACACACATAACGCACGACGCACGCACATACACACACAAGAACGCGACACAAGTGTCATCCGGTTTTGCGTCTGGTGAATACTCTGAAATATGCGTGCTAGAGCGCCGCAAGGCACTCCGTGGAAGTGGCCAGGGGAGGACGGCAAGTGACAGGTAGGACAGCGCCGCGGCTTATCGATCTGCTCGGCAGTGAGGTGTCTAGGACGGGCCTTTCCGGTGACTGGTACAGGGTCGATATCCCCGGCAATCCCGTGGCAAAGGGGCGTCCGAAAGCATCTGTCAGGTGCGGACGCGTGCAGATGCGCACGCCGGAGCCGACACAACGCGGCGAGGCCTGGGTTCGGCATTGCTGGATGCAGGAGCACGGGCAGACGCTGCTCGCGGGCGCCCTGCAGGTGCGGATCACGATGCGCGTCACCATCCCGGCCAGCTGGTCCAAGAGCAAGCAGCACGCGGCGATTGCCGGGCTGATTCAGCCTATCGGCAAGCCGGACCTGGACAACGCGGCCAAGTTGATCCTGGACGCGCTCAACGGGATAGCGTGGTTTGACGATGCGCAAGTGGTCCGGCTGGACGTGTCGAAGTGGTACGCGGTGCCGGGCGTGGGTGCCGGCGTGATGCTGTCGGTGCGGGAGTACAAGGCCGAGGCCGCTGCGGGGGCGCGCGGCTCGGCGGGCAGGATGGGGGCCGCCCAAGGGCCAGTGTAGCGGGCAAAAGAAAACCCGCAGGGCCGTGAGGCTGCGGGTTTCCTGTCGGTGGCACCCAGCAAGGTTTTTCCACTCGACGGCGCCAGTCTAGCGGGGCGCTCCAGCTGCCGCCAGTAGCAGCAGGATGAGGCAGGCGCACCAGGGCGCTGCCAGCCAGCACCGTTCCGCGATTCGCCGGACTTTCGCCCGGCGAACCTCGATCAACGGTAAGGCCTCAAATTTGCTCATAGCGCGATGATCCTCCGAACCTATGCCAGGGTAGCGGCCTGGTCCTGAAACGCTTTCCTGAGCGAAATCAGGGCCGTCTCCGAGTCGTTCCACTCGATGCGGTCGGGTAGCAGGTGGGGCAAATAGACTTTGCCAGGTTCGCGCAGTTCGGTCGGGGTCACGGTTGCGTTGCCGTAGTTCACGCCGACTCCGCGCATTTTCTCGACCTGCTCGACAACTGCGAAGCGGCAGCGGCGCAGCATGGCGGGGTGTGCAAGGGCAAACGCCATGCGGTCTAGATCGAGGTTTTCGCCCAGGGCTTTGAGCACCACGCGAGTGCGGAACAGGCGTTCGCGGTTCAGGTGGTAGAGCCAGCGCGGCGGGTCTTCGGGATCGCGCTGGCTTTCCTTCCAGCGCTTGTTTTCCTCGCGCCACAGATGCTGCGTTACGTCGTCTTGCAGTACTTCGACGGACTGCCCGCCTTCCTCCAGCTCGTCCACCAGAGCCAGCAGGCCGAGTCCGTAGTTCAGGACCTGTTCACTGGTGCAAAGATGCGAAAAACTGCCAGGCAGTACCAGATGCACCAGCGGTGCCGGGGCGTGGTCCACGGACGGGCAGTGCATGTATTCAGGATCGCCGGCCAGGTAGGCGCCGACGCAAGGGAAGGCGCCCGCCACGTCCATGGACCATGTGGGCACTTCCTCGCGGTGATGCCGGCGCAGCGTGTCCAGGTGGTCGAGGCCGCGCTGGACCTGCTCCGCGCCTTCGGACCAGCCGTTGCGCATGAGGTCGATTGCCTGGCCCAGGGTGTGCGTGCCGGGCCAGGGGTTTTCTACGTCGCGGGCGTAGATATTCAGGCTCGCGTCTTCCCAGGCGTCGCAGCGCAGACCCAGGCGCTCGCGGCGCTCGACCATGCTGCAGAACTCTTCCCAGGACAGAACCTGGTCGCACTCCCAGGCCAGCGGCTTGGGTGCCGGCTTCGGCTTTGCCGGCTGCGGTACGTCGCCGAACAGATCGCCGGTCATGCTTCGGCCTCAAGCTTGGACCATGTAGCGTCGTCCAGGCCGCGACGGATTAAGGCGTTGACGATGAAAGCCCCGTCCAGGCCTGCCGCCATCAGCTTTGCGCCATGCATCGAGGCG
The DNA here is from genome assembly GCF_014852505.2 of Pseudomonas sp. PDM21. NCBI lineage: Bacteria > Pseudomonadati > Pseudomonadota > Gammaproteobacteria > Pseudomonadales > Pseudomonadaceae > Pseudomonas > Pseudomonas sp. PDM21. Next base: position 39,993 of record NZ_JACVBU020000002.1, read on the forward strand.
CGCGGAGTGATGAGGTGGCGCAGGCCCAGGCGTTGCGCGGCTGCACGGTAGCGCTGCACGACAGTCGCCCAGTCTTCGCCTTTAGGGTGGAAGCGGGCCGACAGCGCGCGCTCTAGGTCCGCGTCGTATTCAATCCAGACCTGTACAAAGCGGTCCAGGGTGGCGTCGTCGATGCGGTTGCGGCCTGAGTACTGAGCAGTCGCACCAGCGCCCCAGGTGTTAGCGGCTGCTATGGCGATGAAATCGGGATGCTTGGGGACCATCTTGTCAGGGAAGGGGAATTGATCGTTTGCCAGTGCTTGGTTGAATACCAAAAGAGCATTAGCAGAACTGCCGTCTACTTCATCCCACAGGAAAACTCCGCCATGTTCAAAGGCTTCACGAAAAGGCGTTCTAACTACATTGCCCTCGGCGTTTATAAAGCCTGTTAGTTTGTACTCTTGTTGTACTGCGCCGGTTGAATAGAACGGGAGGCTAAGTGCATCGGCGCAAGTTTGTGCCAGATGGGTTTTACCGGCACCAGCTGGACCCGCTAACCATAAATTCACGCCAGCAGTAACGCACTTTAATACGTCGCCGGTTTGCTTGTGCATTAGGCCGGTAACTTCGCCTATTGAATTACTGCCATCAGACAGTATCAGTGTAACTTCGCGCGGAGCGTTTGAATGCTCGCGGATTAGTTCGACTACGCGTTCCTCGTCCAGGGCAACGGGTAAAGCCTGGAAAGCGACTGTAATAGCCTTTGCGATTGTCTCGGCCAGTAGCTCCTGAGTCATGCGCAGGCCTTCGGGGTCTGGCTTGTTGCGCTTGGCGGGAGCCTTGCCGCAGAGCTGGGCGAGCTTCTGCGGATCATTGTAGGCATTGGCAAGCTCTTGCAGCTTCATGCCTTCGATGGTCTGGCTTGCTATGCCGGAGGTGCGCAGGTACTTGCGCACCAGGTTCCGGTTTTGGGTTGTTACCTGGATTGGCGGGACGCCAATCTGTCGGCGAAGTTCTTCTAGCTGTGCGGTGTGAGGCATTTTCTTTTCAACCTTGCTGGGCTATCGGCAGTAGCGCCGCCAATAGCGCCTAGTTGCCTAGGCGCTATTAACTGCGCTACTTACTGAGTTGCAGTTGATTTAGTTTGTTCAAACTTCCTGTAAGTCTCCGAGAACTGCACTTCATAGTCTCCCACTGGATCAGTGAGAGCTGTTATAGCCTGGCCCCAGGCTTTGGCGTGCGGGTTCCCGTTGTTCTCTCCTTGTCGCATCGCATAGCGCGCCTCGCATACTGCCAGAACAGCATCAGCATAGGAACGTGGGACGAAAACGTGAACATAGCTTCCGTCCGGCATGCCAGCGGGGATTAGATCGCCAGACCATCCCATCTTGTTGGCCAGGGCGCGCGCTGCCGCGTGGTGGTTTTGCTCGCTGCCTAGTTCGTCCTCCCAGCCCACGGACTTGGACCCGCCGGCACACTTGGCCAGGACGCGGGAGCCGCGTGCGTTGCTCGGGCCTCTGTAGCGGGTGGTGATCGCCTGGAAAGCCACGGGGTCATGCTGCGCCACCAGGTTGCGTTCTGCGTCGGTGCGGATCATTGCGGTTTCCCCTTCATCATGTCGGCCAGGCCTTGAGCGGCTACGCGTTGCGCCATATCGCGGGCGGTGTTGCAGGCGTCTTCAAAGTCGTTTGTGTGGTAGCGGGAGGGCACCAGTTCGCGGTTGTTGATGTAGACGCGGGCCTGGAATTCCTCCCAGTCGGCGACCCAGTAGACGGCCGCGTGATAGGTGACTTTGTGCGGCTCTTGTCCATGGACGATTGCAGGGGTTTTGAACTTACGAATAGTCATGGCTTACCTCTCAGACTTGCGAAGGGAAGCCAGCAATTCGGCACCGTCGATTCGGTCGATTAGCTCGCAGAGCATGCGACCCATTGCGCGCTCGGCGTCCGTGGCGTTGTCGGTGAAATAGTCCGCGTCAGGCTTGTCAGAGGCGCTTACCTGCCATTTCTGGGTATCGGCGTTCCACTTGGTCCAGACGCGGTGATCTTTGTATCGCGCATTGGTGGTGCGGGCTTTGCTTAATGGCATGGTTTCAGTCCTCCAGGATGCGCGAAGCAAGGGCGCCGGCTGCCCATATGGCGCAGAGCCCGACGACGCCGAAGGTAACGGCGAGGCTGTGAGAGCTGACGGACAGCGCGTCCCGGACCAGGACGATGGGCGCCATTACTGCCGGCGACAGCAGCGAGGACGCGCCCACCAGCGCCATGAAGCGGCGCGGGCTGGGCATCAGAGCGGTTTTAGACGTTTGCATTTGCTGGGTGCCTTTGTCTGTGAGTCTTGGGGTTTTGCAGTCTTGGATTATGTGAGTCTTGAAGAACTGAAAGACTGCAAGAGCGATACTAGGCGCGTCCGGTCCGTCCGTCAAGTCCGGTCCGGCGGACGCACGGACGCAGCTGGACTATCCTGTCCGGCATATCGCCCAGGAGGTGACAAAGTGGCGCGGAATAACTCTGAAATGCGTCAGACCTTCGTCCGGCTGATGGCGCGGACAGGCCTGGCAACTGAATCGGCCCGACAGGCAGGCTATGGCTGCCCGGAATCGGCGGCCTATCGGCTGATGGGCGATCCGCGAGCCGTTGAAGCGGTCCGTCTAGAGCGGCAGCGGCTGCTTGAGGGCGAGGTCGCGGGCCTGGCCTACGCGGGCCTCGTCCAGCTAATCACGGACGAGCGATCCACCCCGCCATCGGTCCGCTTCCAGGCCTGCAAGTTCGCGCTGGAAGTCGCTGGCCACGGGCGCCAGGAGGCGGACGGGCTGCCAGACCATACCAAGCCACTGGCGGACATGACCCTGGCCGAGCTGGGCGCCTTCATCCAGGCAGGCGAGCAGGCGCTTGAGTCGTTCAAGCGGGGCGCTATTGAGGGTGAGGTAGTGCCTCAACAGTCGGCTAACAGGCAAATCACCCATCGGACCGAGCTGGAGCTAGCGGATTTACTGGGCTAGACCCGTCGCTCAATAGTCTATTACAGACAAAGTATCGCAAGACACGGGGGCTGTAGGGGGAGGGGAGCACCAGCGCCGCCCAGGGGGGAGGGGGCGTCTGGCCACCGGGCAGGGGGAGGGGGTGGCGTCCCGACCCTCCGGGGTATGTCCGCCCTCGCGCTTTAATTCTCTATCCGCCAGTTGTACAAAAATTCGCCAATATAACGAAAATGCGACATATTGACCGCCGAAATGGCATAACGGTTATATGGCGATCTTGACCGCTCCCGCCACCGCTCCTGGTCCAGCGGCTCCAGTCTTGCAGTCTTGCGGACTTTCAAGACTCACATAATTACGCACAACGCGCGCACGTATCTAGACTGGTCCGCAAAAGCTGCGGACCGAGGACCGTGCGATGACTCTGGAGAACCCGAACCAGCCGGGTGCCTTTGCGGCGCCGTCCGGTTACACGCGCGGAACCAGCTTTACCGACTGGGAAGCCAACCACCCAACCGAGCCAGTCCCCGGCACTTCGCTGGACACTGAATTCAACTCGGTAGCGGTTGCCATCGCGTCGGTGATTGCCCGGCTGTCCTTGATCCAGGGAGATGCCGGCACGCTGAAAAACGGCATCGTCACGGCGCAGTCCCTGGACCCCCAGCTGACTCAAATCTTGGCTTCTGGCTTCAACCCGCGCGGCGAGTGGATCACCGGCACGGCCTACGCCAAGCAGGACGCGGTTAGCCATAACGCGGGCGTCTACGTCGCGGTTCGGGACCACACGGCAGGAGTGGACTTCAACACGGACTTGAATGCCGGCCTTTGGATGCTGTGGGTGCCGAATCAGAAGGCATCCGCCATCGCGGTGGACCCCATCCCCAACGTGTCCGGCAACAACGTCCAGGACTGCCTGGTGTTTATCGGTAACTACCTGCAGACGCTGAACAACCGTGTCACCGCGCTGGAGGCCAAGCCATGAGCCGGATTCCGTACAACTACAACCGGCAGCACATTTTCGGCTCGGCCAGTTCGAACAATCCGGCCAACCCCATCCAGGGCGCAGACCTGGACGCCGAGTTCAACGCAGTAGAAAAGGCGATGGACGAGACGCAGGCCCGCCTGGCTCTCATCCAGCGCGACGATGGCCAGCTGGCCAACTGGAGCGTCAAGCCGGAGACGCTGGACCCCTCGGTCTACACCCAATTCGACGCGTATTTCGACCCCCTGGTCGAGGAAGCCAAGTACTGGGCGGAAGTCTCCGAAGACTGGGCCAAACGCGCGGCGGCATCGGTCATCAACGGCACAGCGGACGCCATTGCCAGGGCGGACGCCGAAGCGGATCGAGCAGCGGCCGAAGCGGATCGAGCACAGCAGGCGGCAGACGAGGCCCAGCAGAACGTGGACGACGCGGTGGCGGACGCCATTGCCGAGGCCAGCACCCAGGCGGACCGCTCGCGTGCCGCTGCGGACGACTCCGAAGCGTGCATGGTCCAGAGCTGCATCTGCGCCGACAACGCCCAGGCATCCGCCGACATGGCGGAATCCGAATACAACCAGATCAAGCAGACCATCGAAGGCCTGCAGCCGCAGATCGTCTACCGCAGCGGCACCGGCAGCCAGACGGTCTTCGACGTACCCAAGCCGATCAGCGACGAATCGTTCGTAGAGGTCCACGTCGGCAACGATTACGTCCCGCTCAACAAGCTGTCCGTGAATGGCAACCAGATCACCCTGGACGCGCCCCCGCCCGTGGGTACGGACAACATCGAAATCCGCATTTCCCAGTCGCTCGCGCTGATGGTCCAGCTGGGCGAGGACTGGGGATTCGTTACCGAAGCAGTCGGCGTGACTGACGACTGGGGCCTGGTATCGGACCCCATCGGCACCATTTGACCTGGAGATATCGACATGCCTTCAAAGCAGGTACAACGGCGCCGGGGCACCACGGCAGAACACCAGACCTTCGTCGGCGCCAATGGTGAGGTCACGGTAGACGTTACCAAGCACGTCGAGGTCGTCCACGACGGCGCCAAGCCAGGCGGTTATCCAATGGCTTCCGAGGCGTCGGTTACGGCGGTGGATGCGCGTGTGGACTCGACCAATGCGGACGTTACCCTGGTCAACCAGCGGGTAGACAACACCAACGCCGCCGTCACCCAGGTGTCCAACCGCGTGACGGCGGTCGAGACGACCACGGCGACTCACACCTCGCAGATCACCGAGCTGCAGAAGCCGCCAGTCTCGTCCAACCTGACTGTCACCACCGGCACCCTGGCGGTCCCGACAGCGCCTGGCGAGTACGTCATTCCCCTGGTGCAGAACGTCACAACCATTACTCTGCCGGCGGGCCAGGCCGGGCGTGCCCTGGACCTGTGGCTGCGCTTCGTCCAGGACGGTGTGGGCGGGCGTACCGTGGCCGGCTGGCCAGCAGGCGTGGTGTGGGAAAGTGGTGTCGCGCCGAACATCAACCAGACCGCGAACACCCCGACCACGGTTCACCTGCAGAACCTGAATAACCAGGGCTGGACTGGTGGCGTGGCAGGCGGCGGCGCGGGCGATGGTGCGCCCATGGGGACCGTCCTGCCGTGGCCGGCGCGCACCAGCCTGCCGGCGGGCTACATGCCCCTGGACGGCCAGGAGCTGGACCGCGCGATCTACCCGGATTTCGTGGCACTCCTGGACGCCGATAAATTCCCCACTGTGACAGAGGCCAACTGGCAAGCGACCACCCCTAACCGTGGTTGCTTCGTGAAGATCAGCAGCACGGGTAAATTCCGCCTGCCGGACTGGAACGGCAAGTCCAGCGGAACCCTGGGCGCGCTGTTCGCACGCGGCGACGGCGCCTTGTCGGCGGGAACCCCTGGCCAGATTCAGCGGGACAGCTTGCAGTACCACTCGCACGCCGTCGTCGAGTACGACACCCAAGCCACGCCGGCCACGGAGAACTTTGATTTCACACAAAACAGTACGCGCGGGCCGCGCACCACCGCCCTTGCGCAGACCGCCTTCCATGCGGACAACGTGGAGAACTACCCCGGCAGAGCGGCAGTGCGTGTGGCGGATGAAACCCGCCCGCTCAGCGTGACCGTGGTTTGGGTGGTGAAGCTTTACGGCGCAGTCAACAACCCCGGCGCGGTAGACCTGGCCCAGCTGCTGGCTGCGATGAACAACAAGGCCAACCTGAACACCAGCAACACCTATGTCGGCAACGGTTTGCGGTTCATTGCACCCATGTACCAGGGCGTCGGCAGCATCGCCCAGCGGTTCTGTTTCCAAAGCTCACCAGGAACGAACCAGACCGTAATCACGCTGATCCCTCCGGTGGGTGCCAACGGCGCAGGCTTCCAAGCGTTCAGCAACCCAGCGGACATGGAAAACAGCTCGCGCATGTCCATGTCCAGTAATCCCACCGAAGGGTCGCTGGATGCAGGCCGAACCGGCACGGGCGCCTATCTGCCGATGACCCTGTACGCCGGTGGTTCAGCGCGCTTGCGCCTCAACACCACCGGCATGCTGGAAGTCATGAACGACGCCAACGGCTTCGGCCTGATTAGCCTGGCCAGCGGGGACAATTCCACGTACAAGCGCTACATCCGCCTCAACACCGGCAACGGTATCGAATTTGTCAACAAGGGGAACACTACCATCGCCCAAACGCTGGGGGATGACGGGACCATTGTTGCTACTGGCCGGCTCCGCGCCACAACCAACACCAGCGGCGGCTACGCGGATTTCTTCCGCGCCAAGGACGCCAACCTGACCGCCGCCTACATGCAGGAGACCGAGCGCAATCTATCGGTGGCAGTGGCTTGGTTGCCAGGCGCCTCTGCCTCTGTCTTCACGCCCAACGGCGACGCCAACCTGCTGTGCGGCTGGGCGTTGGGCCGCTGGCACACCGTCTTCGCTGCTACCGGTGCAATCAACACCTCCGACCAGAACGAGAAAACCCCGCTGCGCCCGCTGAACGACGCGGAGTTGGCCCTGGCCCGTGAGCTGGCCTCGGAGTTCGGGGTTTATCAGTGGCTGGATTCCCTCAAGGAGAAGGGCGACGGAGCCCGTCTGCACGTCGGGATCATCGCCCAGCACCTGGCCGAGAAGTTCCGCGAGCACGGCCTGGACCCGTTCGCCTACGGCATGGTCTGCCTGGACAAGTGGGACGACATGCCGGCTTCCCTGGACCCGGACGGCAACGTGTTGCGCGAAGCCGTCAGCGCGGGCGAGCGCTACGCCTTGCGCTACGAGGAACTGGCCAACTTCGTTATGCGCGGCCTGGCCGAGAACCAGCGCCTCCTGGACGAACGCCTGACCGCCATCGAAGCCGCGCTGGCGGCGAAGGAGTAACGCCATGTCCTACCTGGTCCTTACCACCGTTACCACCTTTCCGCACACCCCAGGGACTTACATCGTCTTCCCCTACCCCTACGCGATGAAGCAATCGGATTTCGTGGCTGCTCAGCCCGTCACCCTGGTGGCGAATGACCGCGACTTTCCGGGGCTGGCGGCGACCGCCGAAGCGGACGGCATGCATGTCCCGTGGCCAGTGACTTCGCCGTACCCGTTGCCGGCGGACGAATACAACGTGGAATTCGCCACCACCGCCGCGCCGGAATTCCCGGACGACGTGACCCAGCTGCCCTACCAGGCGCCGAGTTCGGCGGCGGACGTGGCCACCCTGCAGGCGGACTTCAACGCCCTGCTGACCAAGCTGCGCAACAGCGGCCAGATGAAAAAGGCCCCGTGATGTGGACGCGGACCTGCGCGCGGAGCTGCACCGCATTGAGCTGCGGCAGCGATCTGCGCTCGGGTTCGTCAACGGGCTGGTGATCGGCGCCGCGCTGCTCCTGGGCGCGCTGCAGTGGTACGCGATCAAGGAACTGGCCCGCATCGACAAGCTCCAGCACCGCGTCGAGCAATTAGAGCAACGCGTTACCGAAATTGAGTGGAGCCGGAAAAGCGTGTGGGAGCGCCGCCA